>NZ_JBEXSH010000422.1:0-7679 GCF_040613555.1 Streptomyces sp. NPDC006265 | reverse complement strand
AGCCGCTGGCCGCGCACGGGGTCGTCGACGAGAAGGCGCTGGCCGAGGAACTGGCCCGGGACGACACGGCCTCCGGCAAGCGCCACCAGGTGCGCTGTCTGGCCGCCCGCCCGTCCGAGGCGGTCAAGGCGCAGGCGTGGGCGCAGGTCGTGGAGTCGGACGCGCTGTCCAACGCCATGGTCGAGGCGACCATCGCGGGCTTCTCCCAGGGCTCGCAGCGTGAGCTGATCGCGCCGTACGCCGACAAGTACTTCGCGGCGATCGAGCGGGTGTGGGCCGAGCGTTCGATCCAGATCGGCATGCACGTGGTGCAGGGCCTGTTCCCGTCGCTCCAGCAGTCGAAGAAGACGCTGGACGCCACGGACGCCTGGCTGGACGCCCACAAGGAGGCGGCCCCGGCGCTGCGCCGGCTGGTGTTGGAGTCCCGTGACGACCTGGCACGGGCGTTGCGTGGACAGGCGTGCGACGAGGCCTCTGAACAGTAGCTTTGGCCTGAGATCCGGGCGTTCCACCTTCGTTACGAGATGAATGCACCGTGAGCCGTAACCCCTGGTCCACACCCGAACGGACCAGGGGCTTTCGGCATCCGAACATCCGTCCTTTAGTGCCGGGTTGTACGTATGTGTCGACGGACCTGTAACAGTGGTTCAAGGAGGGTGGGAGAGCGGGAAATTGCGGGTCATGACCCACAACACCCCCCTCTCCCCCCGCCCCCTGCACGACGTGTCCGGAGGTGGCCGCCCCCGTGTGATGACGACGGCCCAGCTTCGCTCGCACGGTGTCTCCACGGCCGAGACGAACGAGCAGTGCCGCGCCGGCGGCCCCTGGCAGCAGTTCCTGCCGGGCGTCGTCCTGCTCCATCCGGGCCCGCCGACCAGCGAGGAGCGGCTGCACGCGGTGCTGATGTACGCGGCGCGGGAGCGCGGCACCGGGGTGCCCGCCCAGCCCGGCGCGGGCCGGCCGCACGCCCCCGCCTACCCCGAGGTGATGATCACGGGCCTGGCCGCGCTGACGCTGCACGGCTTCTCCTCCGCTCCCCCGCTGCCGTCCCTGGAGGCCATCGACGTCCTCGTCCCGCGGCTGCGGCGGCTGCGCTCCACGGGCTGCGTGCGCATCGTCCGCACACCCGTCATGCCCGCCCCCGAGCAGGTCACAGGGGTGCCGGTGGCGCCGGTCGCCCGCGCGGTGGCCGACGCGGTGGCCGAACTCTCGGACGCCGGCGTCGTCCGCAGGCTGCTCACGGAGGCGGTCCGCGCCGGCCACTGCGACCCGACGGCGGTGGTCCGCGAGCTGAACCAGGCCCGGCTGCTGAGCCGCCCCCACGTGGTGGACGCGGTGGAGTCCCTGCTCGCCGAGGGCCGGGCACGAGCGGAGGACCGGCTATACCGGATGGTCCACGAGTACGGCCTGCCCGACCCGGTCTGGAACGTCGACCTGCGCCTGCCCGGCGGCCCCTACCTCGGTGGCCTCGACGCGTACTGGCCCGACCAGGCGGTGGCGGTGGAACTCGACACCCGGGCGCCCCGGCAGGACGACGACGCCCGGTGGTCCGAGTACGCCCGCAAGCGCGAGCACCTGGAGCGGCTCGGCATCACGGTCGTCCACATCACACCGAGGAAGCTACGCGACTCCCCGGAGCAGCAGGCGACGGTGATCCGCACGGCCCTGATGGCCTCGGCCGACCGCGAACCGGCCGCGTATGTCGTGATGCTGCCCCGGTAGTGACGGACGCGGGGCAGGACCAGGAAGGGAGAGGAGGGGCCGCCGACCGTTGCCGGCGGCCCCTCCTCGGCGGTTTTCCAACCACCGACTTCACAGCAACTGCCGGGGCCGCCCGCTTCTTTGCCGGTGTCATGCTTCCAAGAAGTGGTGATCACCGCCAGGCTTGTTCATGAGGCGTGCTCGACTACGACCCGAGGCCCCTGCGCGGTTTCGTACTGTCGGAGCCGTCCCCAGTGGCTGGGGTTGGAAGAGGAGAAGTAGCCAGGTGCGTGCGCGAGCCAGACCCATGTGCCGAGCCGGGGCGCGGGACGGGGACGCAAGCGCAGCGCCACAGCCAGTGGCGCCCGTTGTGCAAGCCTGGGGCGCTAGCCCCGGGTCGTTGCCCCCTTCTTGAGCACCAGTTCGGTGTTGCGGTCCTTCGGGTCGCCGCCGAGGCTCGTGCTCGCGCCGGGGGCGTTGAGGGACAACTCGCGGTAGAGGGCCGCAAGGCCGGTCTGGGAGAGGTCGGAGAAGTCCGTGCGGTGCGGGGCCGATGACTCCACCAGCGTGGTGAACAGGGAGATCGTGCCGTCCTTGTTGTCGGCCAGTTCGATGACCCGGGCCAGCTGCGGGAAGTCGACGTGGGAGGCGGTGGAGATCTCCCAGAAGGAGCCGCCGCCGGACATCGAGTGCGGTGTGATGACGTTCTTGTGGATGTGGCCGTTCACCCAGGCGAGCACCCTGGGGTGACCGCCGAGCAGGGCGAGGACCTCCTGGCCGTTGTGGCGGCGCTCGTTCGGCCTCGCCGGGTCGCTGCGCAGGTTCGTCATCGTCTTGCTGGTGTGATGGCTGAAGATCACCGCATAGGAGTCCTTGTTGTCCCGCAGTGTCTTGTCGAGCCACTTCAGCTGGGCCGTACCGATGGACCCCTCGTAGTGGCCGCCGGAGTCGGTGGTGTCCAGGCTGATGCCGATGACGTCGTCGGAGATGCGGAAGGCGTAGTACTGGGTGCCCGCGTCCAGGTTGGCCAAGGAGTAGCCGTGGCCGGCCGGGCCGACGCCGCGGTGGGCCGGGTCCAGGTGCGCCTGGAGGTACTCGGCCGGGGTGAAGGGCGCGCGACGCTCGTCGGGGGTGACCGAACGCGTCGAGCGGGCGTGGGACTTGAGGAAGTCGTGGTAGCGGACGCCCTGCGGGTCGCGGGCCTTCTTGATCTGCGCCTGGAGCCGCTGCGCCTCGGCCGCGGAGACGTCCATCAGCTTCTTGCCGCCGACGGCCAGTTCGGTGAGGTAGGAGTCGCCGTGCGAGGCGTAGCAGCCCATCGGCAGGGTGTCGTGGTTGCCGACCGTCGAGTACCAGGGCAGGTTGAGGCCGGGGCTGCGGACCTCCCGGATGGCGGCCTTCAGGAAGCCGTCCAGGTGCGGGAAGCCGGCCTGCTTGTCGCTGTCGCGGACGGCGGCGTCGGGCTGCCAGTACTGCTTGAGGCCACTGTTCTGGACGCCTTCGTACCGGCGCGGGTCACCGGAGTTGGGCGTGATGCGCCCGCCGCTCATGATCTTCAGGAACCAGTCCAGCTCGGACTTGGCGTTGTTGTCCGTGTTGTCGCCGGTGGTCATGGCGAAGTGCAGCGGGGCGCCGGTGACGGGGGCACCGCGCAGCGCGTTGATCCGCTCGACGAGCGCGATCGCACCCTGCACGGTCAGCGCCTCGTGCGGCCGCCAGGCGTGGATGTCGGCCGAGCGCAGGTACTCCAGGCGCAGCGGGTGCTGGGCGTCGATGATGTGCAGGTCGGTGAGCTGGACGAACGCGGCCAGCGCGGTACGGCGCCCGGCGCGGCCGGACTTGGGCGCGGCCAGCTCGGAGCGGACGACGCGCCGCCAGCCGGGCCCGTCGCCCAGACGCCGGTAGCCGGAGCCGGAGCCGCCGCGCGGGGCGGCAACGGACGCCACGGTGGTGCCCTTGGTGTACGGGGCCAGAGGTGCGGCCGGTGCCCGGCGCGAGGACGCGGCCACGGCGGTGGTGCTCTCCCCGGCGGTGGCGGCCTGGCTGTCGCTGGGCCGCAGGGCGTAGCCGACGCCTCCGGAGAGGGCGACCGCGCCGGTGGCGGCGAGGACGGAACGACGGTGGATGCCCTGGCCGGAGCCGGCGACTGAGCGTGTGCGCGACATGCGCTTCTCTCCCCGAGTGCGAACGCGTCGGCAGTGGTCGCGGGGCGTTCACGTCGTGAACACCCCGCTCGTACTGAATCGTTGGCACCGGGGATGACCTGCGCGTGAACGAGGCGGCAACGCGCAGCGCCGATCACCGCACGTGGATCTTGGACTACCCTGCGCGTCGTCGCCCGCTCCGGGTCCGGCCGGGAACCGGTCACGCGGCGTTCATCTTCCGGGGTACCGCACCTGAACCGTCGTGCGGTCAGGCCCTACTCCAGAGCGTCGGCCAGCCGTCCGGTGACCGGGCGTTCGCGCCACATCCGCAGCGCGATGTCGACCATCGAGATCCGCACCAGACCGGGCACGGCGTTCAGCTCCTGCCAGGCGGCGAGGTCCGTGGAGCCGTTCACCTCGTTGCGCAGCTCGCCGCCGATGATCCGGGCCTCGTAGACGAACCGGACGCCGTGATGGTCGACGGGGGGTCCGAAGCCGTTGCGGAAGACGCGGTGGGCGGAGTCCACGCCCAGCAGCCCGGTCACCTCGATGCGGTACCCGGTCTCCTCCTCCACCTCCCGCCGGACCGTGTCGTAGGGATCCTCGCCGTGCTCCATACCGCCGCCCGGCAGGACCCACTCGGGCGTGCCGTCCTGGGCGGGCGAGCGGGCGAGGAGGATCTGTCCGTCCCGGATGCATATGGCGTAGGCCGCCACCCTCAACTTCTGTCGCACTCCGGGACGTTAACCGATTTCTTCGACACCTTCGGGACCGATGCTCACAAATCGCATCGCGGGTTTTCCCCATACATCCATCTCGTTTCGGTCAACCCTCCCCAAAGAAGTTCCCCTTGCGTAAGGCTGTGCGATCGTCCGGGCTTGCCGTTCGGACCGTGTGCGACCAGGGCCGATCGGGCCCCGGTCGCTTCCCGCTCGTTCCTTTACCTACAAGGGATGCCGATGACCCCTCCCACCCCGCGCGATCAGATATCGGGCCCGAGACGTGTGGCCCGCATCGCCGTGGCCGCCGGTCTCGTGGCCGCGCTCTCCGCGGCCGGGCCGATCCCGATGGCCTTCTCCGCCGACGGGCCGGGCACGGACGCCCCGGCCGACCCGAGCGTCAAGTCCGCGCATTCCAAGCTCGGTTCGGACGATGCGGACCTGCTCGCGGAGGCCAAGGCCGACGGCGACAAGACCGTCACGATGATGATCGCCACCGCCCCCGGGAAGACCGAGCAGGTCGCCGGGCAGCTGGACGCGATCAAGGGCGGCTCGGTGGGCCGGTCCGACGACAAGCTGGGCTACGTCCGCGCCACCGTCCCGACGGCCAAGGCGGACTCGGCGATCACGGCCGCCGCCAAGCTGTCCTCCGTGCACGGCATCGACCTGCGCGAGGAGATCCCGCTGGACGACCCGACGCCGAGCGCGGACACCGCGAAGGGCGCGAAGGCCGCCAAGGGCACCTACCCCGGCCCGGGAAAGAAGACCCCGGCGGAGAACCCGTACAACCCGTCCTTCGAGACGGGCGCGGTCGACTTCGTCGAGGACCACCCGAAGGCGGACGGCCGCGGTGTCACCATCGGCATCCTGGACTCCGGCGTGGACCTCGGCCACCCGGCGCTGCAGAAGACGACGACCGGTGAGCGGAAGATCGTCGACTGGGTGACGGCGACCGACCCGATCATCGACAACGACAACACCTGGCGCCCGATGGTCACGGCCGTGTCCGGCCCGGCCTTCACCTACCAGGGCCAGTCGTACAAGGCGCCGGCGGGCTCGTACTCCGTCAGCCTCTTCAAGGAGTCGTACACCGCCGCCGGCGACGCGAAGGGCGACGCCAACCGCGACGGCGACACCACCGATGTCTGGGGCGTGCTGTACGACGCCAAGACCGGCACGGTCCGGGTCGACCTGAACAACAACAGCGACTTCGGCGACGACGCCCCGATGAAGCCGTACAAGGACGGCCACCAGGTCGGGTACTTCGGGACCGACGACCCGAAGACCGACGTCTCCGAGCGGCAGCCGTTCGTCGTGGAGATCCGCAAGGACGTCCCGATGGACCCGCTGGGCGGCTCCTGGGTCGGCAAGAAGTCCGACTTCGTGAACATCGGCGTCATCGAGTCCGAGCACGGCACGCACGTCGCCGGCATCACCGCCGCCAACGGCCTGTTCGGCGGGCGGATGGACGGCGCCGCCCCCGGCGCCAAGCTGGTCTCCTCGCGTGCCTGCACCTGGTCCGGCGGCTGCACCAACGTCGCGCTCACCGAGGGCATGATCGACCTCGTCACCAAGCGCGGTGTCGACATCGTCAACATGTCCATCGGTGGCCTGCCGGCGCTGAACGACGGCAACAACGCGCGCAGCGAGCTGTACACGCGCCTCATCGACACCTACGGCGTCCAGCTGGTGATCTCCGCGGGCAACTCCGGCCCCGGCGCCAACACCATCGGCGACCCGGCCCTGGCCGACAAGGTCATCTCGGTCGGCGCGTCCGTCTCCAAGGAGACCTGGGCCGCCAACTACGGCTCGGTCGTGAAGAAGAAGTACGCGATGATGCCGTTCTCCTCGCGCGGCCCGCGTGAGGACGGCGGCTTCACCCCGACCCTCGTCGCCCCCGGCGCGGCGATCAACACCACGCAGACCTGGCTGCCGGGCAGCCCGGTCGCCGAGGCGGGCTACACCCTGCCGGCCGGCTACTCGATGCTCCAGGGCACCTCGATGGCCTCCCCGCAGGCCACCGGCGCCGCGGCGCTGCTCATCTCGGCCGCCAAGCAGAAGAAGATCGACCTCACGCCGGCGACCCTGCGCACGGCCCTCACCTCGACCGCCGACCACATCAAGGGTGTGCAGGCGTACGAGGAGGGCGCGGGCCTGATGAACATCCCCGACGCCTGGGACGCCATCCGCGACGACGCGACCTCCCACACCTACACGGTCAAGGCGCCGGTCGACACCGCGATCGACCAGTTCCTGAAGACCCCGGGCTTCGGCACGGGCCTCTACGACCGCGAGGGCGGCCTGAAGGCCGGGCAGAAGAAGACGTACGAGATCACCCTGACCCGTACGTCCGGCGCCGACAAGGCGATCCGGCACGAGCTGCACTTCGAGAACAACGCGGGCCGCACGTTCCGCATCGTCGGCTCCGACGAGGTGAAGCTGCCGCTGAACCAGCCGGTGACCGTCAAGGTCCAGGCCACGCCGAAGTCCGCGGGCATCAAGAGCGCGATCCTGGAGGTCGACGACCCGAAGACCGAGGGCATCGACCGCCAGGTCCTCAGCACGGTCGTGGTCTCCACGCCGCTGAAGTACACGTACTCCGCGAAGAGCTCGGTGCAGCGCAACAGCACCCAGCACTACTTCGTCACCGTCCCCGAGGGCGCGAAGACCCTCGAGGTCGCGATGAGCGGGCTGAAGGACAAGAGCCAGACCCGGTTCATCTCGATCCACCCGTACGGTGTGCCGTCGGACCCGACGTCGACGATCAACTGCTACCCGAACTACGACAACCCGTCCAACACCTGCCGTCCGGACCTGCGTTCCTACGCCGACCCGCAGGCAGGCGTCTGGGAGATCGAGGTCGAGTCGCGCCGCACGTCGCCGCTGCTGGACAACCCGTACAAGCTGGACGTCGCCGTGCTCGGCGCGGCCTTCGACCCGGAGACCGTGACCGTGCCCGAGGCGAAGGTCGGCACCCCGGCCGCCGCCTCCTGGAAGGTGACGAACGGCTTCGCCGCGCTCGACGGCAAGCTGGTCGGCGGCCCGCTCGGCTCGGCCAAGGTGGCCCGCCCCTCCATCAAGCAGGGCGAGACGCAGACCACGACGGTCGAGGTAC
>NZ_JBEXSH010000421.1:0-7718 GCF_040613555.1 Streptomyces sp. NPDC006265 | reverse complement strand
TCCGGGAGGTCGGGTTGAGCCGCGTCGGCTGCATGTAGAGGGCGGACAGCGGTGCGAGGACGGGGGCGAGCAGCTCCGGCTGACCGGGCGTGGCCGGGTAGGAGAGCTCGAGGTTGACGCGCGCGGTGGCCGGCCCGGGCTCGATGAGTGCCTGGCCCGCCGGGCCGTCCGGTGCGGCCCGTACGAAGGTGCCGCGCCCGACCTCCCCGACGACCAGCCCACGCCGCACGAGTTCGCCGTACACCCGCCCGGCGGTCGACGGGGCGATGCCCCGCCGCCGTGCGAACGCCCGCTGCGGCGGCAGCCGTTGCCCCGGCCGCAGCCGGCCGGTGGCGATGTCGCCGGCGATGCGGTCGGCGATACGCCGGTAGTCACTCATCGGCCGGTCTCCCCCTTGGATTGCACCGAGAGCAAAGATCTTATTGCACCGAGTAGTTGGGCGGCCTAGGGTCGACGCCATGGCACCCTTCCTCGCATACGAGGACAAAGGCCCCGACACGCATCGGGTACCCCTGGTTCTCGTCCACGGCCACCCCTTCGACCGCACGATGTGGGCCCCGCAGCTCGAGAGGTTCCCGGGTACCCGCCGAGTCGTCGCTCCCGACCTGCGCGGCTACGGCGCCTCCCCCACAACCCCGGCCGTCGCGGACTTCTCGGCATTCGCCCGGGACATCGAGGCCCTGCTGGACGGGCTGAAGATGGAGTCGTTCGTCCTGGCGGGCCTGTCGATGGGCGGGCAGATCGTCATGGACTGCTACCGCCTGTTCCCCGAGCGCGTGCGCGGCCTGGTCCTCGCCGACACCTTCCCGGCGGCGGAGACCCCCGAGGGCGTACGCACCCGCGACGCCATGGCGGACCGCCTCCTCGCGGAGGGCATGCGCGGCTACGCCGACGAGGTCCTTGAGCGGATGGTCGCCCCGTACGCCTCCTCCGAGGTCAAGGCGCATGTGCACGGCATGATGACGGCCACCGCCCCCGAGGGCGCCGCCGCGGCCCTGCGCGCCCGGGCCCGCCGCCCCGACTACACCGCCCTGCTGCCGCGCGTCTCCGTCCCGGCCCTGGTGGTCGTGGGAGCGGACGACACCTTCACGCCCGTCTCCGACGCCCTGGCCCTGCACGCGGCCCTCCCGGACGCGGAGCTGCACATCGTCGACGGCGCGGCCCACATGCCCAACCTGGAACGCCCGGAGGTGTTCGACGCCGCGCTGGAGGAGTTCCTGGCCCGGGTCGATGCCCGGCAACCTTCCCCCGCCCCACCCCGTCTTTGAGGGAGGATTCGGGCATCCCACCCCGCGAACGGAAGGCCGGGCCTTGGACACCGCCGCTGCCGAGTGGACCGCCAGGGACGACGGGCGCGAGCACCGCCCGCCCGGACGGCGGTTCGGCGCCTGGTGTGCCGGCCTGCTGTTCACCGGGGTGAGCGTGGTCATCGGCTTCCGCGCCGCCGACAACGACGGCATCACGCCCGTCCCCCAGTTCCTCGCCTTCCTCCCCTGGCTGCTCGTCCCCACCGCAGTGGGGCTGCTGCTCACGCTGCTGTCCCGCTGGTGGCTCGGGACGGTGTGGGGCGTCGTGCTGCTCGGCCTGCTGGCCTGGTTCATCGAGCCGTACGGCATGGCCGACGACCCCTCGGGCCGGCCGGTCGCCGAACTGCGCGTGCTGACCTCCAACGTCGAGTTCGGCCAGGGCACCGCCTCCCTCGTCACCGCCGTCCGCCGCGAGAAACCGGACGTGGTCTTCGTGGAGGAGTGCGACCACGCGTGCGACGCGCTGCTGAAGCGGGACCTCGCCCAGGAGTACCCGCACCGCCGGGCCGTGGAGGGCGACGGCTCCGAGGGCTCCGTCATCCTCAGCCGCTTCCCGCTGCGGCCCACCGAGGGCGTGCGCGGCACGATGGGCATGCCCGGGGCGATCGCCGACGTCGACGGGCACGCCGTACGCCTCCAGCTCGCCCACCCCATGCCCCCGCTGCCCGGCCAGGTGGACCTCTGGCGCCGGGAGCTCGGCACCCTGCGCGACGCGGCCACCAGCGACCCGGGCACCCCCCTGGTCCTGGCCGGCGACTTCAACGCCTCCCAGGACCACGCCGCCTTCCGCCGCATCCTCGACACCGGCCTGCGCGACGCCTCCCGCCTGGACGGCGCCGACCGCACGGCCACCTGGCCGGCCCGGACGGCACCCACGCTCGGCGCGCAGATCGACCACGTGCTGGTGTCGAAGGAGTTCGGGGCGAGCCGCACCCGCATCCTGGACCTGGCCGACACCGACCACCGGGCCGTCGTCACGGACCTCACGCTCCACGAGCGCCGCTGACCCCGGACCGGTACGCGCACACGGATACGGCCGCCCCTCGCAGCGGGGCGGCCGTATCCGTGTGGGGGTCTCAGCGGGCCGACTTCTCCAGGGCCTTGTCCATCGCCGCCGTCAGGCCGTTGACCCACAGGCGGTTGACACGGGACCGCTCGGTCGCGTTCGGGATGGCGTTGGTGCAGGACGGGCCGGGCCCGCCGCCGGACATCAGCTCACTGCACGGGCCCGAGTAGTGGTCGGGAAGACCGAGGACGTGGCCCGTCTCGTGGGCGGTGACCCGCGTGGAGTCGTACTGCTGGTTCTGCCGGTAGTCCAGGAAGATGTAGCCGCTGCCGTGGCCGTCCGTGGAGGCGTACGAACCGCGGGAGTCGTTGCCCTCCCGGTAGCTGAAGTCCGCCGCCGACGCGGAGCCCGACTGGAGCCGCACGTTCGACACCGAGCTGTTCCATATCTGGGTGCTGCGCGCTATCTGGGCGCTGAACGTGGGAGCGCGGGAGGCGTCGTAGACGACGGTGACGGCCGCGGTGGCACTCGGGTTCTCGGCGCGCTTCTCGGCGACGGACTGCAGGACCGCCTGGAAGAAGGCTCTGCTCGCGTCGGAGTCGGCGGACCGGGCGGACTGGGGCGACTTGGCGACGAACCCGGCGTGGGGCTCCGCGACCGGGGACGCCGCGGCGGGCGCAGCCGTTCCGAGTCCGGCCATCGTGAGGCCGAGGCCGAGAACCGCCAGGGAGGACAGGGACTTTCGCATCGAGGACTCCTTGGGTGGGGTTGAGTCTCACCGGTGAGTCTCGATGCCTGTGCGGCGCCTGTGATGATGGCAACCAGGGATAGGACCGCGCTATCGGCTGCCCAATTCACCTGGTTTAGCGATGAATTATGTGGCTGGTTAACGCCGCGATTCCGCTTTAGCCTCACAGAGCATGGAGCTCGAGGTGAGGCACCTCCGCGCGCTGTGCGCCATAGCCGACACCGGCAGTCTGCACCGCGCCGCCCGGCAGCTGGGCGTTGCCCAGCCGTCGTTGAGCACACAACTGCGCCGCATCGAGCAGGAGCTCGGCGGACCGCTCTTCCTGCGCTCCCACACCGGCTGCCGCCCCACCCCGCTCGGCCGCCTGGTCCTGAGCCGGGCCCGTCCGCTGATGGCCGAACTGCACCTGCTGGTCACCGAGGCGAGGGCGGCGGCGTCCGGCGGCGCCGAGCTCCGCATCGGCTCGACGGCGAGCAAGGCCCTGGCGGGCTGGCTGCGCCGACTGCGCGCCCACGGCCAGAATCCCAGCCTCCACATGAACGTCTCGCCCAACGCCCTGCTCCGCATGGTCGCCGACGGCCAGCTCGACGTCGCCTTCGTACACGAGGTGGAGGGCTGCCCGCTGCGCATCCCGGTGGAGCTCCGGCTGCGCGTCCTGGTGGAGCGCGAACCGCAGTGCGTGTCCCTGCCCGTCGACCATCCGGCGGTCGCGAAGCAGGAGGTCGAGCTGACCGACCTGGCCGGCGACCGCTGGATGATCGATCCCACCGTCGACGGCGAATGGGACGCGGTCCAGCGGATGTTCCGCGCCGCCCGCGTCAGCCCGCACGTCCTGCACGGCGACTACCACACGGCCGACGCCCTGGTCGCGACCGGCGAGGTGGTCACCGTCTGCCAGCCGACCCGCACTCCCCGGCCCGACATGGCGGTACGCCGCCTGAAGGGCGACCCGCTCGGCGTACGGCTGCTCGCCGCGGCCCGCACGGAGACCGACCTCGACGGCGTCTACCCGGCGCTGGAGGCGGCGTACGGGGAGGTGGCCCGCCAGGCACCGGCCTACCGGGAGTGGCTGGAGCGGGACTGGCTGGAACCGGGCGGCCCACGCAGACCCCCGAGCCCAGCCCTCCCCTGAACGGCTGCTGCCGCACGGCTCGGACGAACCGCTGTCACCGAACGGCTCGGACGAACCGCCGCTTCCGGGCGGCCCGGACGATCGGCTGCCGCCGGGCGGCCCGAACGAACCGTCGCTTCCGAACGACCCGGACGAACCGCTGCTGCTGCCCGGCCCGGACGAACCGCTGCTGCTGCCGCACGGCTCGGACGATGGGCCGCTGCCAGCTGCCTCAGACGCCGATGTCGCACCCGTCGGCACGCCACACGGCCACGACCGCCGGCCGGACGTACGTGCCCGGCCCGTCGGGCCAGGCACTGGCCGGCTTCTCCACCGAGGCGCCGTCGACCTCGCCCGGGTGCTGCACGGAGACGAGAACGCGCCGGTCCTGGATGATCGGGCCGCAGGTCTCTGCCCCCTTCGGCACGGTCAGGAACTGCTTCAGCTCACCGCGCCGCTCGCCCCGGGTCGCCACGCCGAACAGGCCGTCGTGCGAGCCCAGCTGGGCACCGTCGGTGGAGATCCACAGGTTGCCGTGGGGGTCGAAGGCCACGTTGTCCGGGCACGAGATCTGGCTGACGGCGTCCTTCGGGAACCCGGCGAAGTAGGTCGCGGGATCGTCCGGGTCGCCGGCGACCAGGAACAGCGACCAGGCGAACCGGGTACTCTCGGGCCGGTTCCACCGCTCGGTGAGCTCCAGCACATGCCCGTGCTTGTTGGCCGTGCGCGGGTTGGCCTCGTCCGCCTTGGCGTTGGAGCCGACGCCCCGGTTGGTGTTGTTGGTCAGCGCGACGTAGACCTTGCCGGTCACCGGGTTGGGCTCGATGTCCTCGGGCCGGTCCATCTTGGTCGCGCCCACCTTGTCACCGGCGAGCCGCGTGAAGACGAACACCTCCTCGGCGCTCATCCCCTCCACGTGCGAGACGGCGCCCTCGGCGGTGGCGGTGGCCAGCGGGATCCACTCACCGCCGCCGTCGAACTCGCCGTCCTTCGGGAGCTTGCCCGTGCCGTCGATCTCCAGGGCGGGGGAGTCGCCGGTGAGCCTGGCGACGTACAGCGTGCCCTCGTCGAGCAGGGAGAGGTTGTGCTCGCGCACGGCCCGGGAGGAGCCGTGCTTCATCCGCCTGCTGCCGACGAACTTGTAGAAGTAGTCGAACCGCTCGTCGTCGCCGGAGTACACGACCGGCCGTCCGTCGTGCGTGAGCCGCACGGTGGCCGCCTCGTGCTTGAACCGCCCGAGAGCGGTGTGCTTGCGCGGCGTGGACTCCGGGTCGTACGGATCGAACTCCACCACGTACCCGAACCGGTGGACCTCGTTCGGCTCCCGGGCGACGTCGAACCGCTTGTCGAACCTCTCCCACTTCCGCTCGGTCGGCCCGGTGCCGATCCCGTAGCGCTTGTCGGTCGCCCGGCCGCTGTTGGCGAAGTACTGGTTGAAGTTCTCCTCGCCGTGCAGGGTCGTACCCCACGGGGTGACACCGCCGGAGCAGTTGTTGAGGGTGCCGAGCACCTTGGTGCCGGTCGGGTCGGCGGAGGTCTTCACGAGGTCGGACCCGGCGACGGGCCCGGTGAGCCGGAACGCGGTGGTGGCGGTGACCCGCCGGTTCAGCCGATGCCGGGAGACAGCGG
This sequence comes from Streptomyces sp. NPDC006265, assembly GCF_040613555.1. Classification (NCBI taxonomy): domain Bacteria; kingdom Bacillati; phylum Actinomycetota; class Actinomycetes; order Kitasatosporales; family Streptomycetaceae; genus Streptomyces; species Streptomyces sp. NPDC006265. Next base: position 1,917 of record NZ_JBEXSH010000421.1, on the reverse strand, counting down.
TGAGCTTGCCGCTCCTGCGGTCCTCCTCCACCACGACGGCGGACAGCCCGTGCGCGGCCCAGGCCACCTCGACCTGCTCACGGGTCGGGGCGGCGGCGTCGTACCCGCGGAACATCAGGATCTCGTCGGTGTACTCGTGATTGGCGACGAGCAGCTGCCGACCGCGCTCCCCGGGCAGCGGAAGCAGGGCGAGGAAGTCGCAGTTGTACCCGAACTGCCCGGCCTGGGCCTGCGCGGTCTGCTTCTCCGGGTCGAAGGCGGGCGCACCGCGCAGGATGGGCTCGCCCCAGCGGATGACGACGTTCTGCCGGTACCCCTCCGGCACGGTCACGGCGTCGGCGGTGTTGGACGCGACGGACGCGAAGCGCAGCCCCCGTGCGCCCTTGTGCTTGCGCCGGGCCGCCTCGCAGGCGCCGGCGGCGGACGGGGCGCCGGTGGCCGCGGCGGCGACCGGGGCGGCGGCGGCCCGCGGAGCCTGTACGAAACCGGCGGCACCCGCCCCCGCGGCGGCCACGGTCACCACGGCCGCGGCACGCATCATCGACCGGCGGCCGATCGCACCGGCGATCACGTCACCGACGTACGCGTTGGTGCTGGTGTTGGGCACCTCGTGGAAGCAGGCGTCACCACACCGGAAACGACAGGTCATGGCGGACCGGCCGCCGGGGTGCGAACCGGACGGTGTTCCGATCAACGGCAGCAGCTTGCGCACTTTACTCTCCCCATGGATACCCTCGGTGTCCACGTGACCGTAGGGGCGCATTTGTGCGACAGCCGGGCGCCCTGGTGAACAACGGTTGAACCCACGGGTGACGTACGGGGGTTGGCTCGATTCGGCCCGCCGACACCCGCGCGGGCCGGATGCCCCCTTGACAAGGTGAACCTGGCACAACAGACCCTGCCCAAGATCACACAGGAGGGCCGCTAACCTTACGTGTCCGTCCTGGCCAGGGATTGACGGGCTTCAACTCACGCGAAGGGTTGCGCGCACATGGGCATTCTCACTCGGTTGCGGAACGCGTTCGGACGATCCCGCAAGACACAAACCGCCGAGGCGGAGGGTGCGACGCAGACCACGCCGACGGAACCGACGACCGCCGAGGCCACTGCGACGGCACCCGCGGCGGCCCCCAAGGTCCCGTCCCCCTCCCCCGAACCCACTCCGGGGCCGACGGCGAACGTCCCCGAACCTCGCGACGAGGAACACGACCTCGTCTCGGCGGCCTTCGACAAGATCGCGGTCCCGCGCCCCGCCGACTCGACGGAGAGCGCCCCGACGCCGGCTGCCGAGGAAGCGACGGCTGAGCAGAAGCCGGACGCCGTCGCGACCACCGAGAAGACGGCTGCTGCCGAGGCCTCGCAGACTGCGGAGTCGGCTGCCGCGGAAACGCCGGAGGCGAAGACGGAGACGGCCTCGGCGGAGGCGACGGAGGCGGAGACGGCTTCGGCGGAGGCGACGGAGGCGGCGACGGCTTCGGCGGAGGCGACGGAGGCAGAGGCGACGGAGGCGAAGACGGCTTCGGCAGAGACGCCGGTCGTCGAGGAGCCTGCGGTGATGAACGCGGCCACGGCTGAGAAGCCGGCGCCGGTGGAGGAGCCGACCGAGGAGGGCAGGTCGACCGCGACCGCCGAGGCGGCCGAGAAGCCGGAGGCCAGCCCGGCGGCGGCCGAGAGCACGGCACCGACGGACGCGAAGGCTGAGGCAGAGCCCGAGGCCGCGAAGAAGACGGCCGCAACGAAGCCCAGGCCCGCGAAGAAGACGGCCGAGCCGAAGGCGGAGGCCGAGGCCGCACCGAAGACAGCCGAGCCGAAGGCGGAGGCCGAGGCCAAGGCCGCGCAGAGGACAGTCGAGCCGAAGACCGCCGCAGAGACCAAGGCCGCGAAGAAAGCCTGGGTGCGGGTCAGTCCCGGGGAGTC
>NZ_JBEXSH010000420.1:0-7735 GCF_040613555.1 Streptomyces sp. NPDC006265 | reverse complement strand
GCGCGGAACTTCCACTCCGCGCCGTTGCGGTAGAGCTCGCCGAAGACCATGGCCGTCTCCGTCGCCGCGTCCTCCGACAGGTCGTAGCGGGCGATCTCCGCGCCGCCGGCCTGGTTGACGATGCGGATGTAGGCGTTGCGGACCTGGCCGAAGTTCTGCGACCGGTTCTCCGCGTCGTAGATCGAGACCGGGAAGACGATCTTGTCGATGTCGGCCGGGAGGGCGGCGAGGTTGACGTTGATCGCCTCGTCGTCACCGGCGCCCTCGCCCGTGCGGTTGTCGCCCGTGTGGACGATCGTGTTGTCCGGCGTCTGCTTGTTGTTGAAGAAGACGAAGTGGGCGTCCGAGTAGACCTTGCCCTGCGGGTTGACCGCGATCGCGGAGGCGTCGAGGTCGAAGTCCGTGCCGGTGGTGGTGCGGACGTCCCAGCCGAGGCCCACGGTGACGGCGGTCAGGCCCGGAGCCTCCTTGGTGAGCGAGACGTTGCCACCCTTGGACAGGCTTACAGCCATTGTTGGGAGTCCCTTCCCTCGTTTACGTACGGCAAAGAAGCTACAGCTACCCCCTTGAACGTGGAGAGGGGTACGCGAGGTTCCAGCTCCTTTACTTTCTTTACTCACGACTATTCGGGTGACGTGGACGGGACAGAAGCGGGAACATGGACGGCATGTCCGGTTCCCACGTCATCCGCGGCTCCGTCTCCCTGCCCGAGGCCGAGCTCATGTGGCGTTTCTCGCGGTCGTCGGGGCCGGGCGGGCAGCACGTCAACACCAGCGACTCGAAGGTCGAGCTGAGCTTCGACCTGGCGAAGACCGAGGCACTGCCCGCGGTGTGGAAGCAGCGCGCGCTGGAGCGGCTGGCCGGGCGCCTGGTCGACGGGGTCGTCACCGTCCGCTCCTCCGAGCACCGCTCCCAGTGGCGCAACCGCGAGGCCGCCGCCGTACGTCTCACCGCGCTCCTGGCCGAGGCCACCGCGCCCCCGCCGAAACCCCGCAAGCCGACCCGGATCCCCCGGGGCATCAACGAGCGACGGCTGCGCGAGAAGAAGCAGCGCTCGGAGACGAAGCGGGGGCGCGGCGGGCAGAACTGGGGCTAGTGCCGCGACAGGCGGGGCCACGGCGTGTTCCTGGTCGGGGCGGACCTGGATGCCGAGGGCGGCGTCGAGGTTCCGGGGGGTGATCTCCTCGAGCCGCAGGCCGGTCGTCGTCATGGGCGCACCCTAGGCGGGCGGCTCGGCACCCGGCCAACGAATTCCTCAGCCCAACTGCCGGTACCTGCCGCGGAAGTACGTCAGGGGGCCGCCCTCCGCGCTGGGGACGGCGGCGGTCAGGACACGGCCGATGACCAGGGTGTGGTCGCCGGCGGGCACCCGCTGCTCGGTGCGGCACTCCAGAACGGCCAGGGAGCCGCCGACCATCGGGGAGCCGGTGTACTCGCCGCGCGTGTACGGGATGTCCGCGAACAGCAGCCGGTCGCTGACCCGGCCCTTCATCGCGAAACGGCCCGCGATGTGCCGCTGGCTCTCGGAGAGGACCGAGACCGCCCACAGGTCCTGTTCCTCCAGCAGCTCGTCCATGCGGGAGCCCTCGCGCAGGCTCACCAGCACCAGGGGCGGGTCCAGGGACACCGACATGAAGGCCGTGGCCGTCATGCCCACGTCCTCGCCGCCCGGCGCCGTGGGGTCGTCCGGGTCGAGCGGCGGCTCCTGCGCGGTCACCAGGACCACGCCCGAGGCCAGCCGGGACATGGCGGCGCGGAACTCGTCGTTGCTCACCCCCTCAGCATGCCCGGAGGCGGGCGACGGAATGATCGGGGACGTGGCAGCGGGAGTGTTCGGCACACCGGAGACGCTAATCTCCGTCCCGCCCGCCCCGCATCGGGCTCCCGCCCGATCACGGTCCTAGGACTCGCGACGTATCACGACGGCTCCCGACGGGCTCCCGAGGCTCCCGACGGGCTCCCGAGGCTCCCGACACGGGCTCCCGAGGCTCCTGGCGGGCCCCCGGCGGGCCCTGGCGGACATCCGCGGTCTCCTGACGGTCACCAGGGAAATAGATGTGTGCAACCCGACAAAGTTTGCGTTCGGGAGAGCATGTGAAGAACGCAGAAACTCCACTCAATTGTTCAGGTTTGCCTGTGACTTGAGTCACAAGGGGCAGTAATTGTTGACCCTGTGTACCGAGTGAGCAGCGCGCTGTGATTCAGTGGCGGGGAAGCTGCCAGGACGATACGCCGACGAGAACCCTTGAATCGCTGCGAGTACTCGGGGGGAGGGCGAGCATGGAGACCGAGTCGGAGCCCTACGTCCGCCTTGGGTCCCTGCGACAACTGCACCAGGTCATGGCCGACATGAACACGGCCCGCAGCCTGGCGGACACACTGCAGACCGTCGCGGAGGGCGTCGTCGCGGCCCTCGGGTACGAGCTGGCGTGCGTGAACCTCGTCCGCCCGGACGGCGACCTCGTGGTCGCCGCCTTCGCCGGGAACCCCGCCGCCGAGGCCCTCATCACCGGCCGGGTCGGCTCGCGCGAGTCCTGGGAACGCCGCCTCGGCATGGGCGAGCACTGGGGCGACCTGGTGTTCATACCGCACACCGAGGGCTGGGTCCTCGACGATGACGACGTCCCGCAGTGGTACACCGACGGCCCCGCCCCCCGCTTCGAGGACGAGTGGCACCCGGCCGACCGCCTCTTCGCCCCCATGTACGCGCCGGGCCCGCAGGGCAGCGGGAACAGCGGCGAACTGGTCGGCGTCCTCTCGGTGGACCGGCCGCGCAACGGCCGCCGGCCCGGAGCGTGGGGCCGCGAGGCGCTCCAGATGTACGCCTTCCAGGCCGCCATCGCCATCAGCAACGCCCGGCTGCGCGCCAACATGCAACGCGCCCTCGTCCGGCTGGAGCGCGAGCAGCAGGCGCTACGGGCCAGCGAGGAAAGCTTCAGGCAGGCCTTCGAGTACGCCCCGTCCGGGATGGCCATCGCCGAGATGGGCGGCGACCAGCACGGCCGGATCCTGCGCACGAACGACGCGCTGTGCCGGCTGCTGGGCCGCCCGGCGTCCGCGATGCGCCGCTACTCGTTCTCCGACCTGGTCCACCCCGAGGACATAGGCACCCTGCTGCGCACCTCGGCGGAGGGCGGACGCGCAGAGCTCCGCCTGGGCCGCCGCGACGGCACCTACGTGTGGGTGTCGCTGCGCAACAGCGTCGTCGCGGACGCCGCCGACGGGCCCCGCTTCCTGCTCACCCACGTCGAGGACATAGAGGAGCGCAAGCGCCGCGAGCTCCAGCTCGCCCACCGCGCCTCGCACGACTCGCTCACCGGCCTGCCGAACTCCGCGGAGCTGCGCTCCCGGCTGTCCGCCCGGCTCTGTCAACGCGCGTCGTCCCTGCACGCCGCCGTGGAGTCCGTCGACGCGGCCTACGGCCATCCCGCCTTCGACGTGGTCGGGCCCGGCTTCGACTTCCGGCAGGGCGCCGAGCCGTTCGACGCCTACGACCACCATGTGCACACCGTCGCCCCGGACGGGAACCACGACGACGGCACCAAGGGCCTCGCCGTGCTCTTCTGCGACCTCGACGGCTTCAAGTCGATCAACGACCGGTTCGGGCACAACGCGGGTGACGCGGTTCTCATCGAGGTGGCCCGGCGGCTGAGCGGCGGCGTCCGCGACGGTGACACGGTCGCGCGGCTCGGGGGTGACGAATTCGTCATCCTGGCCGACGGGCTCGGCCGGGCCGACGCGCAGGACCTCGCGGTCCGGCTCCGCAACGAGATCATCCAGCCCATCCGTGCCGAGGGGCGGGCCGTCCGGGTGGGCGCCAGCTTCGGCATCGGATGGGCACACTGTGGAATGACGGCGGACGAAGTGTTGAAATCCGCTGACGAGCGGATGTACGTCGAGAAACGATCTCGTCCCAAACAACACAGACGCGCCGGGTGAAGCCCAGGTCAGTGAGTTGATGCGGTCTGAGTCACCCGTTTGGGTCTCTGGGAGCGGGTAGGCTCGCTTACTCACCCGTGTACCGCATGCACCGCACCTGACTGAGGAGACCAAGGGATGACGCCCGGCAACAACGGCGCGAGCACGCCCGAGGACGACGACCCGTTCGGCTATCTCTACGCCGACGGGCAGGCCAACGGGGCCCAGCCGCCGTCCGGTGGCGGCTACGGCTACCCGAACTCGGTCAACCGGGTGCGAGCGGTCGGCACGCGCCAGTACGGCCAGCAGCCGCAGCACGCGCAGACGGCGCCGTACGGCCAGGTCCCGCAGCAGGGCACCTACAACCAGCCGAGCGCGCACTACGCCGCGCCGGAGACGCTGCCCGGCGGTGCGACCACCGCCCAGCAGCAGGTGCCGGGCGGCGGCGGTGGCGGCCGGGGTGGCCGCGGCCCGAACCACAAGGGCCTGCTGATCGGCGCGATCGCGGTGGTGGCCGCGGTCGTCATCGGCATCGGCGTGGCCATGCTGGGCGGCGACAAGGACAAGGCCGACGCGGGCAACGAGACGGGCACGACCCCGACCCAGTCCCAGGAATCGAAGCCGAGCCCGTCTAGCAGCAAGGGCGGCGGAGCGTCTCAGGTCGAGCTCCCGAAGAGCGATGCCAAGGCGATGCGCCTCGGGCAGGGCGTTTCGACGGCGTCGGACATCAAGGGCGCGAAGGCCGACGGTGGCGTTTACGTGACCGGCTTCAACCATGTGGGAGCGACCGTCACCTGGTCCGTCGACGGCGTTAAGAAGGCCGGCAACTACCGTCTGTACGTGCGCTACGCCGTTCCGGGCGTCGATGCCAACGCCACGCTGGTCGTCAACGGCGACCCTCAGGACCGGCCGCTCAACATGGAGAACTTCGGCGGGACGCCCAAGGGTGACTATGAAAAGGGCTGGAAGGAGACGTGGTCCAACGTCAGCCTGACCAAAGGCACCAACACGATCGAGGTCGCTTGTAACGAGGGCAACCAGTGTGACGCGCTCCTCGACCAGTTCTACCTGACGAAGGGCTGACCGGCCCGGTACGAAGGCACGGCCGGCCGGGAGAGTTCGACCGACTTGCCCTACGCCGCAGATGCTTCGCCCGTCACCGTGACCCGCCCCAAGAACTCCTCGTACACCCTCCGGTCGAACTCCCCGGCCACCGGTGCTGTCACCGTTGCCGCCGCCAGAGCCGTCGCCCGGGTGAGGCGGGTCGGCCAGGGGAGGTGTTCCGCCAGGCCAGAGAGCAGGCCCGCTACCGCCGCGTCGCCCGCGCCGGTCGGGTTGCCGCGTAGCGAGGCCGGTGGGGTGGCTCGCCAGCGGCCTTCTCGGGTGACTGCCAGGAGACCCTCCGGGCCGAGTGATGCCACGACCGCGGCCGCGCCCCGGCGGCGGGCGTCCTGGGTCGCTCGCAACGGGTCGTGGGAGCCCGTCAGTTCCGCCAGTTCGTCGGCGTTCGGCTTGATGATGTCGGGGCGGGCCGCGACGCCCCGGCGCAGGGCTTCGCCGCTGGTGTCCAGGAGGACCGGGACCGCGAAGGAGCGGGCCGTGCGGACCAGTCCCGCGTACGCGCCCACCGGGACGCCCGGCGGCAGGCTGCCGCACAGGGCCACCGCGGAGGCGGTGGGGAGCAGATCGTCGTAGGCGGCCAGGAAGGCCGACCACTCGGTGGGTGTGACCGTGGGGCCCGGTTCGTTCAGCTGCGTCGTGTCGCCGGTGCGCTCGTCGACCACGGCGACCGTGCGGCGGGTCGCGCCCGAGACGGGGACGAGCGCGTCCACCACCCCCGGCACCGCCGCGAGTTTCTCCTGCACGACCCGGCCCGTCGCCCCGCCCGTGAAGCCCGTCACCGTCACCCCGTGCCCGAGGGCCGCGAGCACCCGGGCCACGTTGACGCCCTTGCCGCCGGGGCGTTCCGTCACCTCGGAGACGCGGTGGGACGCGTGCGGCCGAAGGGACCGTACGCGGTAGGTGATGTCGAGAGCGGTGTTCAGTGTGACCGTGAGGATCACCTGGGCCGACCTCCCCCGATGTGCTTGCCGACATGAACGTGCAGGAAGCCTGATCATGTCAAAGAGACGGCGGTCGGCCCAGTCCTGGAGTCGGCCACCGTCTCTCGACTGGGGGACGGATCAGCCCAGTTGGGGAGGGACCACCCATTCGCCCCGGCGCATGACGCCCTTCAGCTCGTACGCGGAGTCCAGGAGCAGCAGGTCGGCGTACTTCCCGGGCTCCAGTGAGCCGATCGTGTCGGCCATGCCGAGCAGGCGGGCGGGGGTCGCCGAGAGGGCCTGCACCGCGTCCTCGACGGACAGGCCGTCGACCGTGACCGCCCGCTTGAAGGCGCGGTCCAGGGTGAGGGTCGAGCCGGCGATCGTGCCGTCCTCGACCAGGCGGGCCACGCCGTCCGCGACCTCCACCTCCAGCGGGCCGAGCCAGTAGCGTCCGTCGCCGAAACCGGCCGCGTCCATCGCGTCCGTGATGAACGCGACGCGGTCCGCTCCCGCGTGGTGGAACGCCAGCTGGAGCGCCGCCGGGTGGAGGTGTGTGCCGTCGTTGATCAGCTCGATTGTGATCCGGTCGTCCTCCAGGAGAGCCGCGATCGGGCCGGGGGAGCGGTGGCCGAGTGGCGGCATGGCGTTGAAGAGGTGCGTGGCGACCGTGGCGCCCGCGTCGATCGCCTCCACCGTCTGCTCGTACGTGGCGTCCGTGTGGCCGATCGCCGCGATCACGCCGTGGTCGGCGAGGAGGCGTACGGAGTCCAGGCCGCCGGGCAGTTCCGTGGCCAGCGTGAGCATCTTCGCCCGGCCCCGGGCCGCGTCGATGAGCTTGCGGACCTCCGCGGGGTGGGGGTCGCGCAGGAGGGCCTCGGAGTGGGCGCCCTTGCGGCAGGGGGAGATGAACGGGCCCTCGAAGTGGACGCCGGCGATGTCGCCCTGCTCGGCCAGTTCGCTCAGCAGGCCGGCGCGCTGGGTGAGGGAGTCCATGTCGCCGGTGACGGTGGAGGCGACCAGGGTGGTGGTGCCGTGCAGGCGGTGGGTGTGGATGCCCTTGAGGAGGTCGTCGACCGAGCCGGAGGTGAAGGAGGCGCCGCCGCCGCCGTGGTTGTGCAGGTCGACGAAGCCGGGGATGACGTAGTGGCCGGATGCGTCGATGACGTGGGCGTTTTCCGGGGCTGTCGTGGTGATGCGGGTGCCGTCGATGATCAACCGGCCGTTGTGGACGGTTTCGGTCGGGAGGACGACGGTTGCGCCGGTGAGGACCGTGGGTTGTCCGGCCGGTGCGGGGTGCGGGTGCGTGGTGGCTGGTCGCGCAGTTCCCCGCGCCCCTGGGGGCGTTGCCATCAGGTGGATACCTCCGAACGGTCGGTCGATGTCAGAAGATCCCAGGCCAGCAGGCCCGCGCCCAGGCATCCGGCTGCGTCACCCAGCGCCGCGGGGACGATCGACGGCTGCTTCTGGAAGGTGATGCGAGCGCGGATCGCTTCCCGCAGGGGTGTGAACAGGGTTTCCCCCGCTTCCGCCAGGCCACCACCGATGATCAGAATGCGGGGGTCCAGCAGCGTCAAGGCCATGACCAGGCCGTCGGCCAGGGCCTCGATCGCCTGCTGCCAGACCGCCCCGGCCTTCGGGTCGCCGGAGTCCACCGCCTTCGCGCAGTCCGCCGCGTCCGCCCAGCGCAGGGTGCCTCCGTCGGTGATCCGGTCGCGGGGTGCGGGCTGGATGTCCTGCCCGGCGAGCGGCTTGCCGGACGGGTCCTCGGAGCC
>NZ_JBEXSH010000419.1:0-7737 GCF_040613555.1 Streptomyces sp. NPDC006265 | reverse complement strand
GTGGGCGGGGGCCCGCGGGGGGGGGCGTATCGCCCCCGGGGTGTCCCTCGGGGTGGGGGCTTATTTTTTTGGGGTTGGGGGGTGGCCGTTTTTGTGGTGGGGGGGGGGGGCGACCGGGGGCCCCCCCCGCCGCTCCTCGTCCGCGTAGCCCTCCTTGGCCTGCGCGAGATCGGGGTGGACCTGGAGGGAGAGCGGGGCGCCGGCGGCGAGGATCTTGAGGAGGAAGGGCAGCCGGGGGCCGAACCTGGCGACGGCGGCGGACCCGAGTTCCTTCTCGGGGTCGGCGTCGACGACCTCGACGAGTGTGCCCCGGTCGGTGCGCGAGGGTGCGCCCGGGTGGGCGCCCATCCACATCTCCGCCTGCGGCTCTCCGGTCGGTTCGACGCCGAGCAGCTGCGGGATGGCGGTCGGGGAACCCCAGGCGTAGGGGCGGATGGTGTTGTCGAGGCGGTCCATGGCGTTCTCTCTGGGTGTGCGGGGTGCGGGCGCGTCAGGCTGTCCCGGGCAAGATCAGGCCCTCGAAGCGAGCGCCAGGTAAACCGCGGCGAAATCCGTGATGGCGATCAGTTCCGCGAGGGTCTCCAGTTCGCCGCCGGCCTCCGGTTCGAGCTCGCTGATCGGTGTGTCGTGGCTGAGGGCGAGGTCGCGGGCGCCGGGGGCGGCTGTGAGGCCGCCGATGGGTCGGTCGCGGAGCAGGACCACGCGCGCGTGCAGGGCGGGCGGTTCCTCGACGCGGTCGCGGAAGAAGTCGTCGGGGTCGGCGCTGGCGGCCAGCGGGCCGGCGAGCAGGGCACCGTGGGCGGCGAGCGCCTCGGGGAGTTCGGCGACGACCGCGGGGGTGCCGGACAGTTCGGCGAGGGCCGCGGCGAAGCGGCGGCCGGCCGGGCCTGCCGAGACGCCCTCGGTCCAGACGATCGGGAGCGCGTCGGAGAGTTCGGCGGCCAGGGTCTTGGCGGCGTTGCTGTACGTGGCGATGGCCGGGCCGCAGCGCTCGGCGACGAGGTCGAGGCGGTCGGCGACCTTGCCGAGGGCGTCCGGTGGGGCGGCGAGCACGCCCGTGCGGTCCAGGAGCGCGAGCAGCGGGGTGAGCAGGGCCCACAGGACGCCGGGGGCGGATGCGGCGAGGGGCTCCTCCTGGTCGTACGGGGCGGTCGCCACGGGGACGAACAGGCCGTGCACACCGGCGAGGGCGTCGGCGAGCGGGGTGCGGGCGGGGGCCACGGCCGCGACGGTGCAGCCCCGGCGGTAGGCCTGCTCGGCGAGCAGGGACAGGCCGGGTTCGGTGCCGTCCGGGGTGGTGATCAGCAGGAGGTCCACGGAGCCGATCCAGCCGGGCAGTTCCCAGCGCAGGGCGCCCGCGGCGGGGGCGACGCCGGTGGGGGTGAGGCGGATGACGGGGCTGCCGGCACCGGCGAGCGTGCCGATGAGGTCGGCGGCGTGGGTGGCGGCGGCACCCGGGCCGGCGATGAGCACCGCGCGGGGGCGGCCGTCCGGCTTGAGGTGGTTGACGCCCGCATCGGCGGCATGGCGGGCCGCGGTACGGACGCGGGCGCCGGCTTCTGCGGCGCCGCGGAGCAGTCCGCGGTGGTCGGCCTCGGCGAGGCCCTCCGGGGAGTCGAGCAGCGATTCGTCGAGCATGGGCGGCAGCTTCCCATCGCCGGGGTCCGTTGTGAGGGTGTCCTGGATCGTGCCCGCTGTGCCGGGGGCTATGTGCACCGGTGTGTCGCGGGGGTGCGTGCGCCCCCGGGGGTCACGCGGGGCGGCGGGCCTCGTCGACGAGCAGGACGGGGATACCGTCGCGGACGGGGTAGGCCAGGCCGCAGCTGGTGTCGGTGCAGATCAGTTCGGTGTCCTGCTCCGTGAGGGGGGAGTGGCAGGCCGGGCAGGCGAGGATCTCGAGGAGGCCGGATTCGAGGGGCATAGGGGGTTCCTTCGAGGTGCGGGCGCTTGGGGTTCGTGCCTGGTCAGGTTACCGCCGGTGGGGGGGCGGGGCCTCAGCCCCTGATGATCCCCAGCACCTCGTCGCGCACCCTGGCCATCGTCGCGGTGTCCCGCGCCTCCGCGTTCAGGCGGAGCAGCGGCTCCGTGTTGGACGGTCGGACGTTGAACCACCAGTCGGCGGAGGAGACGGTGAGGCCGTCGAGCTCGTCGAGGGTGATGCCCTGGCGGGCCCCGTACGCGGTGCGGATCGCGGTGAGGCTGGCCTGCTGGTCGGCGACCGTGGAGTTGATCTCCCCGGAGCCTGCGTAGCGGTCGTACTGGGCGACGAGGGAGGAGAGGGGGCCGTCCTGGCCGCCGAGGGCCGCGAGGACGTGGAGGGCGGCCAGCATGCCCGTGTCGGCGTTCCAGAAGTCGCGGAAGTAGTAGTGCGCGGAGTGCTCGCCGCCGAAGATCGCGCCGGTGCGGGCCATCTCGGCCTTGATGAAGGAGTGGCCGACGCGGGTGCGGGCCGGTGTGCCGCCGTTCTCCCTGACCACCTCGGGGACCGACCAGGAGGTGATCAGGTTGTGGATGATCGTGCCCTTGCCGCCGTGCCGGGCCAGTTCTCGTGAGGCGACCAGGGCGGTGATCGCCGACGGGGACACCGGCTCTCCGCGCTCGTCGACGACGAAGCAGCGGTCGGCGTCGCCGTCGAAGGCGAGGCCCAGGTCGGCGCCCTCCTCGTGGACCCGCTTCTGCAGGTCGACGAGGTTGGCGGGGTCGAGGGGGTTGGCCTCGTGGTTGGGGAAGGTGCCGTCGAGCTCGAAGTACATGGGGACGAGAGTCAGGGGCAGACCGGCGAAGACCTCGGGGACCGTGTGCCCGCCCATGCCGTTGCCCGCGTCGACGACGACCTTCAGGGGGCGGATGGCGGTCAGGTCGACCAGGGAGCGCAGGTAGGCCGCGTAGTCCGACAACGTGTCGCGGCCGGTGACGGTGCCCGTCTTCGCGGCCGGCTCCGGGCCGCCCGACTCGCTCCAGCCCTCCACCAGTTCGCGGATCTGCGCGAGGCCGGTGTCCTGGCCGACCGGGGCGGCGCCCGAGCGGCACATCTTGATGCCGTTGTACTGCGCCGGGTTGTGGGAGGCGGTGAACATGGCGCCCGGCAGGTTCAGCGCGCCCGAGGCGTAGTACAGCTGGTCCGTCGAGCAGAGGCCGATCTCCGTCACGTCGGCGCCCAGGGCGGCCGCCCCGCGCGCGAAGGCGCGCGACAGGCCCGGTGAGGAGGGCCGCATGTCGTGCCCGGTCGCGATGGCGCTCGCGCCGGTGACCCGCACGAAGGCCGCTCCGAAGAGCTCGGCCAGGGACTCGTCCCACTGGTCGGGGACGACCCCGCGTACGTCGTACGCCTTCACGACCTGCGACAGATCAGCAGCCACGGCCAACCTTCCTGAAAAGTACTGTCGGTCCGCCCAAACTACCCTCGCCCACCGACAGCGCGCTGGGCGGATGCCGAGAGGACCCACAGTCGTAACCTCAGGTCAGGGGAGCATCCAGCCGTGGACCGGGGGTGCTCTGGCCGACCACGATCAGGCGCATCACCAGCAGCGGGCAAAGGCTCCACGGCAGTACCTTGCGCAGCAAGTCGCCCTCACGGCCCGCGAGTCCGTCGGCCGCGCAGGCGATGGTGAGGCTCTGCGGGGAGATCATCTTGCCGAGGACGCCCCCGGAGCTGTTGGCGGCGGCCAGCAGCTCCGGCGAGAGTCCGGACTCGCGGGCGGCGTTCACCTGAAGGGCGCCGAAGAGGGCGTTGGCCGAGGTGTCCGAGCCGGACACGGCGACGCCGAACCAGCCGAGGACCGGCGACAGGAACGCGAGCCCGGCTCCGGCCGCCGCCACGAAGTGGCCGATGGTGGCCGCCTGCCCGGAGAGGTTCATGACATAGGCGAGGGCCGGGACGGACGTCACGGTGAGGATCGCGAAACGCAGTGCGTGGACGGTCGCGCGCCATTCTCTGACCGCCACGCGCGCGTGGACGCCGATGACGACGGCCGTGAGGATCCCGGCGAACGGGACGAGAGTGCCGCCGGTCGACACTACGGGCCAGCTGAAGACGTTGCCGCCGACCGGTTCGCCGTCGGGGCCGGCGACGTCCAGGAAGGGCCAGTCGAAATGGGTGCGCACGTGAAGAAGCCGGGAGGGGCGGTCAGTTGTCGGGCCAACGCAAGACGCGCAGATGCCCGCGCCGCGCGACTTCCCTCGGGTCGGCCCCGCGGCCCCCGCCACCCGCCCCGGCCGCCCGCTCCGGGGGACGGGCCGCCTCACGCACGGCGTTCGCAAGCGCTTCCAGGTCGTCGCCGCTGGGGCGGGCCGGGGCCGAACCGTCGAGGAGCCGGACGACCTCCCAGCCGCGCGGGGCGGTGAGGCGCTCGGAGTGCTCGGCGCACAGGTCGTAGCAGTGGGGTTCGGCGTAGGTGGCGAGCGGGCCGAGGACCGCGGTCGAGTCGGCGTAGACGTACGTCAGCGTCGCGACGGCGGGACGGCCGCAAGCGGTGCGCGAACAGCGACGTACAGGGCTCACGACGTTGGACGGTACCGCACTCTTGAGCGGGCCGCGACGACTCTCCACCAGGTCACTCCCCCGTGTCGTGCTGTGAAACACCCCACACACCCTTTTGAGCGCACCTTCCTGACCTGGCAGGACATCACCGTCCGAGGTGTCCGACGATCCCGCAAGCGATCAACAGTCACCACAAAACCCTCAATTACCGTGAGGTCGCCGGTCTCGGCGGGATACGGATTTGAGCCCAACCTTGGCTTGAATGGTCATGTAATGACATGTCCCGTGGCGCGGCCGGAAGCCGTCCGTGCCGCCGTGCGGTGCCGGGCACAGGGGCGCGGCGGGGACTACCCTTCACCAGTGATGGACAAGCCCGTAACGCCCCGTGCCGCCGCCCCCGGGCCCCGCCGTCGTGATCGCCACGGACGGGGCATGCGCGGCCCGATCGCACCACCGCAGGTGCCGCTCGCCGCGAGCCGCGCGGAGGCGTTCGCCGATCTGGTGCAGGACTCCGTGGAGCGCCTGGAGCGGCGGTGGCCGCAACTCGCCGACATCGATTTCCTGGTCCTCGAGGTGCCGCGGCTCGACGGGCCCGGCCAGGCGTGGAACGACGAGGCCGTTCCGCTCGGCGGAACGATCACCGCGCGCGAGGGCCGCCCCGCCCGCGTGGTCGTCTACCGGCGGCCGGTCGAGATCCGCACCAAGGGGCGCGACGAGCGGGCGGCACTGGTGCACGAGGTCGTCGTGGAGCAGGTCGCCGAGCTGCTCGGACTGACGCCGGAGACGGTGGATCCGCGGTACGGCGAGGACCAGGGCTAGTCGGTACGGCGAGGACCGGGCCAGTCGACGCCGGACGCGGACCGGGGCCATTCGGACGCCGGACGCGGACCCGCTCCGGCCGGCAGCCCCGGCAGTCCTACTTCTGGAGAACCGACAGGTCCTCGTCCGCTTCCGGCACCGCCACCGTCCCCCGGTCGTCCGGCAGTGTCTGCACGGTGAAGGCGCGGACGCCGCCCTCGCTCGCCGTCAGGGTGCGGGCCCCGTAGACCGGGCCGCCGGACACCGTCTCGACCGTGAGCGCGTAGGTGCCCTTCAGGCCGCCGGGGGCCGGGGGCTCGATGTCCTGGGTCGTGCCGGCCTTGATCGTGTAGGTCTTCGACACCGGCGTACCGCCCTCGCTGCCGGCCGAGGCGGTGACCTTGACCGTGGCGGCGGCGCCGGGGGCCGTCAGGGACAGGGTGCTGCCCTTGCCGCTGTTGTCGGCGGACGTCGCGCGCGTGCCGACGGGGCGGGTGGCCGGGATGAACGCCGTCTCCTGCTTGTCGCCCTTGCCGCGTACGACCCGCAGGGCCGCCACGACCGGCACGGACCGGTCCGTCGGGGTCAGCACCAGGGAGCCCGCCTCGCCGCGGGTGACGTCGCCCAGGTCGACGGCGGTGGTCATGCCGCCCTTGACGTGCACCGTCTCGTGGCCGGCCGGGGTGATCGGCCCGGAGGGGGAGGCCAGGCGCACCTTCAGGTCCGCGTCGGCGTCGCCGGGGGTGAAGGCGACCAGGCGCACGGAGGTGGCGTCCTCGGGGATGCCGGGCAGGACCAGGCTGCCCGACGGGTCCGTGGACGCGGCCAGCCAGTCGCCGCCGAGCTTGTCGTCCAGGGCCTGCACGGCGGCGCCCACGCGTCCGCTGCGGACGTTGACGTGCACCGTGAGGTTGGTCTGCCGCTCGCCGGTGAGGGTGGACAGCAGGACCGGCTCGCTGGAGTGCGGTGGGACCGTGATGCCCTCGCCCACCGCGGACTTCAGGGCGCCGTCCTTGCCGTAGAGCTCGAGGTCGACCACGGCGGCCGAGTCGTCGGGGTTCGTCAGGTGGACGTAGTCGGTGCGGTCGGCGTCCGTGCTGGCGCCGGGGAACCAGAAGTCGGTGTCCGGAGCGGTGCAGTTGACGCCCTGCAGACCGCGGCCGGTCCCCGCGGCGACCTCGGTCGTCTCCTGGACCGTCCAGCCGGGCGCGAACCTGCCGTCCGCGGTGCCGACGAGGGCGGGTGCGTCGCCGCCGGAGGTGTCGCCGGTGACCGGCTTGCCGGGCTCCTTGGGAGTCAGTACGGGCTTCGCGGGCTTGTCCTCGCCCGACTTCCCGTCGTCCTTGCCCTTGCCCTCGCCGTCGTCCTTGCCCTTGCCCTCGCCGTCGGCCGGGGCGTCGGCCGACTCCTCGGCGGCCTGCCGGAGTTCGGCCTTGCCGCCGCTCCCGGTGCCCTTCGTGACGGGCGTGAACGAGGTGTAGGACGTCTCGGCGAGGTCGGACGTGCTGGGCGCCGGGCACAGCAGACTCGTGCGCTCCACGGGCAGTTGGGCGGCCGCCTTGGCGGCGGTGTCCGTGCCCGGGGCGTCCGGAACGGACAGCGCGGCGAATCCGGTGACGGCGGCGAGCGCGGTCGTGCCGGCGATCAGGGACAGGGTGGTGCGCTTCACTGCTGGCTCCCGTCGGGACGCTCACTGCCCGTGCCGTGGGGGTGGTGCTGCTGCGCCGGGTCGTACGGCGTGCCGTAGCCCTGCTGGTAGGCCTGGTCGTAGCCCTGCTGGTCGTACGGCGGGTTCTGGCCCTGGCCCCCGTACGCGTACGGGTCGTACTGGCCGCCCTGGTACGGATCCGCCTGGTACTGCTGTTGCCCGTAGGCGTCCGCCGGGGCGCTCTGGTACTGGTCGCCGTAGCCCGCGTACTCGCCGGCCTGGTAGCCGGCGTTGTCCCACTCCCCGTAGTTCTGCTGCTGGGGCACCGCTGCCGGCGGCTGCTCCGGCTGCGGGGGCGGGAACTCCTCGGGACCGGCGGTCTCTTCGGCCTCGGCCTCGGCCTGGGCGCGCAGGCGGCGGGCACGACGGCCCTCACCGGCGACGGCCTGGGCCGGGACGGGCGGCTCCTCGGGGAGGTCGTCGTCGATGTCGCGGCGCCGGCCGGGCAGGGCGAGCACGACCAGGACGACGGCGAGGAGACCCTGGGCCCACAGCCAGGCCGTGTGGCCGATCGGGTCGTCGTAGGTGACGTCCAGCCTGCCGCCGGTGGCGGGGAGTTCGAAGCCCTGGGCCCAGCCGTCGACCGTGGTGCGGGTCAGTGGCTTGCCGTCGAGCGTGGCGGCCCAGCCCTCGGAGGCGGCGTCGGCGAGGCGCAGCACGCGTCCGCCGGCGCCGGTCGGGATCGTGGTGTGGATGTCCACGGGCCCGGCGGCGACGGGCTGCGGGGTGCCGGAGGTGGGGACGACGGTGG
>NZ_JBEXSH010000418.1:0-7747 GCF_040613555.1 Streptomyces sp. NPDC006265 | reverse complement strand
CGGGATCGGGCACCGTCGCGGCGGGCGGAGCCATCGGCATGGCGACCGGGCCGCCGGGCGGCAACGGCACGTGCCCGGTGGTCTCCGGCGTCGGCGGGGCGGAAGCCGGGGCCGGCCCCGGTCCGGGCGGGGGCGCCGGATATCCCGGTGCCGGGGGCGGCGGGGGCACGGGCACGGAGCCCTGGTGCGCGCCCGCGTGCTGCGGGCCCGGGTGATGTGCGGCCGGCGACCAGCCCGTAGCCGGTCCGTGCCCCGGCTGATGGGGCGGCGGCAGCGGAGAACCCACTGCGTGCTGCATCCGGTGCCACTCCGTCTCGTACAGGCGATGGGCGCTGACAGCGGGGGCGGAACCCGCTTTCCCCCACAGCCTAAAGGGCGTGGGGGGACCCCCATCCGAACGGTACCGCCCCCGGTCGTCGATGTGTGAACGGCCGGGGGCGGCCCGAAGTGCCCGGCCCGTAAGGCGATTTCGGGCGGAAGACGTGCCGGAGGACTTACTGCCCCACTTCGCCGTACGCGGCGAGCAGCACGGCCGGGTCGGGTCCCTCCAGGACGGTGGGCTTGGCCAGACCGTCGAGGACGATGAAGCGCAGGAGGTTGCCGCGCGACTTCTTGTCGACCTTCATGGTCTCCAGCAGCTTGGGCCACTGGTCGTGCCGGTAGTGCAGGGGCAGCCCGACCGCTTCGAGGATCGCGCGGTGACGGTCGGCCGTCGCGTCGTCCAACCGGCCCGCCAGACGCCCGAGTTCGGCGGCGAAGTGCATGCCGACCGAGACCGCCGCGCCGTGGCGCCACTTGTAGCGCTCGTTCTTCTCGATGGCGTGGCCCAGCGTGTGGCCGTAGTTGAGGATCTCGCGCAGGCCGGACTCCTTGAGGTCGGACGACACGACGTCGGCCTTGACCCGGATGGAGCGCTCGATGAGCTCGGCCGTGTGCGGGCCGGCCGGGGTGCGGGCGCCCTGTACGTCGGACTCGATGAGGTCCAGGATCACCGGGTCGGCGATGAAGCCGGCCTTGATGACCTCGGCGAGCCCGGAGACGTAGTCGTTGACCGGCAGGGAGTCCAGCGCGGCCAGGTCGCAGAGCACACCGGCGGGCGGGTGGAAGGCGCCGACGAGGTTCTTGCCCTCGGCGGTGTTGATGCCGGTCTTGCCGCCGACGGCCGCGTCCACCATGGCGAGCACGGTGGTGGGGATGGCGATCCAGCGCACCCCGCGCAGCCAGGTGGCCGCGACGAACCCGGCCAGGTCGGTGGTCGCACCGCCGCCGACGCCGACGACGACGTCGGTACGTGTGAATCCCGACTGGCCGAGCGCCTTCCAGCAGTAGGCGGCGACCTCGGCGGTCTTGGCCTCCTCCGCGTTGGGCACCTGGACGGCGACCACTTCGTAGCCCTGCTCGGCCAGGTCGGCGCGCAGCGCGTCGCCGGTCTCGGCCAGCGCCTCGGGGTGGAGGATCGCGACGCGCTGGGCCTTCTCGCCGATCAGCCCGCCGAGTTCACCCAGCAGTTGCCGGCCCACCAGGACCTCGTACGGGTCGGTCCCCGCGGTGCCGCCGACCTGGATCCGCGTGACTGCCTCGCTCATGCTTTCTTCAACTCCAGTGCGTCCAGGGCGGCTTCGGTGACCTCTTCGGGGGTCCGGCCGTCGGTGGCGACCACGGCCGTGGCGACCTCCTCGTACAGGTGGCGGCGGGCCTCCATGAGCTCGCGCCACTGCTTGCGCGGGTTGACCGCGAGCAGCGGGCGGGCGGTGTTGAGGCCGGTGCGCTTGACCGCCTCTTCGACGTCCATCGACAGGTACGCCACGCGCTGCCCGGCGAGCAGTGCGCGCGTGTCGCTGTCGAGGATCGCTCCGCCGCCGAGGGCCAGGACGCCGTCGTGCTCGCCGAGCGCCCGCCGCACGGCCGCCTTCTCGATCGCCCGGAAGACGGACTCGCCCTCGTCGACGAAGATCTCGGCGATGGTCCGGCCCTGGTCGGCGACGATGTCGTCGTCGGTGTCCCGGTAGGAGACCCCGAGCCGCTCGGCCAGCAGTTGCCCGACGGTGGACTTGCCCACACCCATCGGGCCGACCAGGACGACCAGCGGGCCGCTCATCGGATGGCGAGGTTGTCGAGGTACGACGTCACGTTGCGGCGCGTCTCGGCCACCGAGTCGCCGCCGAACTTCTCCGCCACCGCGTCCGCGAGCACCAGTGCCACCATGGCCTCGGCGACGATACCGGCGGCCGGGACCGCGGAGACGTCGGAACGCTGGTGGTGGGCCTGCGCGGCCTCGCCGGTGGTGACGTCCACGGTCTGCAGGGCGCGCGGCACGGTCGCGATCGGCTTCATCGCCGCGCGGACGCGCAGCAGCTCACCGGTGGTCAGACCGCCCTCGGTACCACCGGAGCGGCCGGTGGTGCGCCGGATGCCGTCGTCGGTCTTCACGATCTCGTCGTGCGCCTTGGAGCCGGGCACTCGCGCCAGTTCGAAGCCGTCGCCGATCTCGACGCCCTTGATCGCCTGGATGCCCATGAGGGCGCCGGCGAGGCGGGCATCGAGCTTGCGGTCCCAGTGCACGTGCGAACCCAGGCCCACCGGCACGCCGTACGCCAGGATCTCCACCACGCCGCCGAGGGTGTCGCCGTCCTTGTGGGCCTGGTCGATCTCCGCGACCATCGCCTTCGACGCGTCCGCGTCCAGGCAGCGCACCGGGTCCTCGTCCAGCCGCGCGACATCGGCCGGGGTCGGGTAGACACCCTTCGGTGCCTTGGCCGCGGCCAGCTCGACGACGTGGCTGACGATCTCGACGCCGGTCGTCTCCTTGAGGTACGACCGGGCCACCGCGCCCAGGGCGACGCGAGCGGCCGTCTCACGTGCCGAAGCACGCTCCAGGATCGGCCGGGCCTCGTCGAAGCCGTACTTCTGCATGCCCGCCAGGTCGGCGTGGCCGGGCCGGGGCCGGGTCAGCGGGGCGTTGCGGGCGAGCCCGTCGAGGATCTCCGGGTCGACCGGGTCGGCGGCCATGACCTGTTCCCACTTCGGCCACTCGGTGTTGCCCACCATCACCGCGACCGGGGAGCCGAGGGTCAGACCGTGCCGGACGCCGCCGAGGAAGGTGACCTCGTCGCGCTCGAACTTCATCCGGGCACCGCGCCCATAGCCCAGGCGCCGCCTCGCGAGATGGTCCGCCACCATGTCCGTGGTGATCGGCACACCGGCGGGAAGGCCCTCCAGCGTCGCCACGAGTGCGGGACCGTGGGACTCCCCCGCGGTCAGCCAGCGCAACCTGCTCAACGGTGCTCCTCAGTGCTCGCGCTCTGGTACTGCCCTGCGTACGCGCCTCGTCGCGTACGGCGACGGCGGGACCGGGTGCGCGGCCCGGTCCGCCATCTCCGATCCTCCCACGCCGGGGCCGCTTGCCCGGCGGCTGGTCCATCAAGCGGACGCGCTCGTGGACGGGCCGTCGCCCGGACGCTGCTGCGGCGCGTACGCCCCGAGGAAGTCGGCACCGCTCGGCTGCTGCGCGGGCTCGGCCTGACGCGGTGGGGCGTACGCCCCCAGGTGATCGGCCCCGCTGCCCTGCTGCTGAGCCGGCTGCGTCTGCTGCGGCGCGTACTGGCCCAGGTAGTCCGCACCGCGCCCCTGCCCGAACTGGGCGGCGGCGTGGACCGGCTGCCCGTCGCGGACGGCGCGCCGGTAGGCGATCTTGCGCTTGATCTTGACGACCCAGGACGCCACGACGGCGAGCACGATCAGGGCGAGCACCGTGATCTGCACCCAGTCGGGCAGGAATCCCAGCAGGGACTCGAATATCTGGGACTTGACGGACGCCTGAGGCAGCCCTGCGGACATGACGGACGTTCCCCTCCCTGTTCCGCCCCCTGCGGAACCGAGAGCGGATCTTAGCGGGCCGCGAGAGCCCGCTCGCCCGCTTTTCGCATGGCGTCCAAGGGCGCCGGTGACAGCCCCGTCATCTGCTCGACCTGAAGCACGGCCTGGTGCACCAGCAGGTCGAGACCGCTGACGACGGCACCGCCGCACGCCGACCAGCGGGCGGCGAGGTCGGTCGGCCAGGGATCGTAGAGGACCTCGAAGAGGGCCTCCGGGCGCTCCGGCACGGACCGGGCGAGGGCGTCGGTGACACCGGCCGGCGTCGTGCTGATCACCAGAGGGGCGCGCAGGGCCTGCTCGGCATCGGCCCAGTCCGCGACTCGGACGGCGACACCGAGCCGCTCGGCCCACTGCCGCATCTCGGTGGCCCGGGCCTCGCTGCGCACGTACACGGCGATCTCGCCCGGGCAGATCCGGGACAGCGCGGCCAGCGCGGAGGAGGCGGTGGCGCCGGCGCCGAGGATGGCGGCGGAGTCGACCCGCTCGATGCCGCGTTCGCGCAGCGCTGCGACGATGCCGGGGATGTCGGTGTTGTCGCCGATCCGGCGGCCGTCCTCGGTGCGGACGACAGTGTTGACGGCGTCGACCGAGGCGGCGGTTTCGCTGATCTCGTCGAGCAGCGGGATCACTGCTCGCTTGAGCGGCATGGTCAGCGAGAGCCCGGCCCACTCGGGGCCGAGCGTCTCGAAGAACGCGGGCAGCCCGGCCTCGTCGACCTCGAACCTGTCGTACGTCCACCCTTCCAGGCCCAACTCCTGGTAGGCGGTGCGGTGCAGGGCCGGGGAGAGGGAGTGGGCGATCGGGGAGCCGAGTACGGCGGCCCGGCGGGCGCGGGCGTCGACTGCCCCTGCTGGCATGAATTCCGTCCTTAGCCTCGTGCGATCCAGGTCTGTGGCGGTTCCTACCGTGCCTCGCCAGGTGAAACGCAGGCGAATGTGAGGGTCAAGGAGCAGAATCCGCGTCACGGCCGCCATGGACCCTATCGCGCTCTCAGCCCGATCCGCATGCCGTGCAGCCAATACCACCGGGCCGGCCATGCCTGGGCGCGGTCGGACCTGACGGGGCCACAGGTGTCTTGTCTCCGTCCGACAGCCAGCCCGCGGACGCCCCTCCACTAGCCGAACAGGTGATCCCGTCCGCTAAGCCGGACCCGCCCTCGCGCCATTTACCGGACGCTGGGATGAAGGTCACGAGCGATGACCGTCTTCTGGCGACCTCACCTGAACGCTCGACCGACGCTTCGCCACCGTGCAATGCGTCTCGCCGACTCGCAACAAGCTCAGCGTCTGCCCTCACCGTCATGGACTAGAAATGAAGATCGCGCCTTCACCTCAATGGCAGCAGTCACACCGAGCGGACTTGGTCCATTTTCTGAATGAACGTCCTCCGCTGATCTCAGACACTGAACCTGCGCGTACGACGGTGGGACGTGGCATCCCCTCACTATCCACCATTTCGTGAGGCGTTGAACTGGTCGACCAGTTTCTGGTGTTCGGCGTTCGTCTTCGTGAACTTGCTGGTCTTGCCGTCGAGCGAGATGAAGTAGTACCAGCCGTCGTCCGTCGGCTTGAGGGCGCCCTTGATCGCGTCCTCCCCCGGATTGTCGATCGGACCGGGCGGCAGGCCCTTGTGGAAGTACGTGTTGTACGGGTTGTCGTAGTTCCGCAGTTCGCTCAGGCTCAGGTCGATCTTGCTCTGGTTCTTGATGTAGTTGTAGGTGGAGTCGAACTCCAGCATGCCGTTGGTCTGCGGGTTGCCGGGCTTCATCCGGTTGTAGACGACCTCGGCCATCTTGCGGAAGTCACTGTGGCTCGTGCCCTCGGCCTGGACCAGGCTGGCGATGGTGACCAGTTGCCACGGGTCCTCGAGTCCGAGGCTCGCGGCCTTCTTCTCGACGCCGAGCTTCTCGTACGTCGTGGTGGCCCGCTTGACCATCTGCTTCAGGACGGCCGCGGGCTTCTGCCCCTCGCTGACGCCGTAGCTGGAGGGGTAGAGGAAGCCTTCCAGCGGGTCCTTGACGTCGGCGTGGTTCTGCGCCCAGGAGGGCAGGCCGAGCTGCTCGTAGTCCTTCTTGGCCACGGCGGCAGTGGTGCCTTCCTTGACCTTGAGCCGCTTGTCGATGAGCCGGTAGATGTCGGCGTTGCGCCGGCCCTCGGCGATGATCAGGTTGTCGCGGCTCTTCGGACTGAGCATCAGTTCGACCGCACTCGCGGCCGACATGTGCTTCTGCAGCGTGTAGACGCCGTCCTGGATGCCCTTGCCGTTCGGGTTGTCCTCCTGGGCGGCGACGAACGCGTCAACGCTCGCGACGACCCCCGCGCTCTTCAGCACCTGGCCGATCTTGTAGCCGAGCGCTCCCTCGGGGATCTCGACGGACACCTGCTGCCCGTTGCCGTCGCCCGCGAAGTCCGGGGCGTCGCCGAAACGATCCTGGTAGAACTGGTAGCCGAAATAGCTGACGCCTACCAGGCCGCCGCCGAGGAGCACGACGACCAGCAGGCAGGCCATGCCGCTGCGGCGCTTCTTCGGTTTGCCGCCGCCGCGCCCCCGCTTGTCCTCGCGCCCGCGGCGCTCCCCCGGCTCGTCGCCGTCGTCATCGTCGTCACCGCCCGCGAAGAAGGCGTGCTCGCCCTGATCGGGGCCGGGGTCCCAGTCGGTCACCGCTTCCTGAGCGGGCTCCTGAGCGGGCGCGACCCCTCGCCGGCCGGGCGGCTCCGGGGGCGGATACGCGTCGGGCGTGCCGTAGTAGTCCTGCTGACCGCCGCCGTAGGCACCGGCCTGCTGCCCATAGGGGTCCGCCGGGTCACCGGGGTAGGAGACCTGCTGGTGCGGGTCGTTGACCCAGCCGCCGGTGTCGTACTGCTGCTGGTGGTAGCCCTGGGCCTGCTGGTGTCCGGGGTCCTGCTGGCCGGGGTACTGCTGGTGGCCGTGGGCCTGTGCCGCGTAGTGCTGGTCGTACGGGTACTGCTGCTGCGCCTGACCGTATCCGGCCTGCTCACCGGTGCCCCAGTCGCCGTACTGCGGCTGCTGCGGCTGCTGCGGCTGCTCTGGATAGTGCTGCGGCTGGCCGCCGTAGGGGGGCTGCTGACCCTGATGGGCCTGCTGTCCGTCCCATCCGCCGTCCCCGTACAACGGGTCCTCCGGATGCCACGGTTCGGAGCCTTGGCCCCGGCCATACTCAGTCATCGATCCCCTAGAGCCGCGAGGCGGCGGTCGCGCGGTTTCCGGACCGGCTCCCGTCCCGCCTCTTGCTGTGCGGTGGCTGTTCGAATGCCGCCACATCGCGCGGAACGTTACCGTATCGCGATCAGATGACCACTTCGACGCCTTCGCCGGGTGCTTTACCTGATGCCCGTTCGGATTCGAGGGCTTGTTGCAGGATGACCACGGCTGCCGCCTGGTCGATGACGGACCGGCCCTTCTTGGATTTCACGCCCGAGGCGCGCAGTCCCTGGCTGGCCGTCACCGTCGTCATGCGTTCGTCGAGAAGTCTCACCGGAACCGGTGAGATCATGCGGGCCAGTTCCTGGGTGAAGCCCCGGACCTTCACCGCGGCCGGGCCCTCGCCGCCCTTGAGGGAGCGCGGGAGACCGACCACGACCTCCAGCGGCTCGTACTCCTCGACGAGTTGCTTCAACCGTCGCTGAGCTGCGGGGATGTCACGCCCCGGGACCGTCTCCACCGGGGTGGCGAGGATCCCGTCGGGGTCGCACGAGGCGACCCCGATGCGGGCGTCCCCGACGTCGATCGCGAGTCGACGTCCTCTGCGCATGCTGTTCCGACCCGTCTCTTACTTGGCCGTCTCGGTGACCAGGCGCTCCACGGCGTCCACGGCGTCACCGATGGCGGCCGGGTTCTGGCCACCGCCCTG
>NZ_JBEXSH010000417.1:0-7756 GCF_040613555.1 Streptomyces sp. NPDC006265 | reverse complement strand
TGTGGACCACCCGCATGTCGTTTCCCATGATCTGGATCGCCATGTGCGGCGCGTCTCGGTCAGGGGCTCCACCGCGGTCAGCTCGGGCGCCGCGGCGAGCACCGCGGCGCGGACCGCGTCGGTGACCTCGTCACCTCCGCCGCCGCAGCCGGACCCGCATCCGCCGCCGCCCGTGGTCAGACGCACCCGGGCGACCTGCCCTTCCACCCCGGCCCACTCCACGTCGTCGCCGCGTTCCTGTACGGCGGGCCGCAGCCGTTCGACCGCGCGGGCCGCCCGGCGCTCGGCGGGCTCGGGGTGGATGTCGTGCAGCACCAGCAGGTGCCCCAGGAGCTCGTCCTCGGCCAGGCGCTCGGCCAGCTGCTCGCCCGCCCGGTCCATCACGCGGGCCAGGGCCTCGCCGTAGACCTCGGTCAGCAGGGCCACCGCCTCGGTCGCGGTGCGGGTCGTGGGGCCGGGGGCGGACTCGAGGCTGTCCAGAGCCTGGTCGAGCCGGGCGAGCCGGGCCTCGACGTCCGGGTCCGCCAGCCGTGCCGTGGCGGCCTCAGCCATGGTTCGCCCCGTACGTCGGCGAGTGCAGGGTGGTCAGCGTCTTGCCCTTGCCGACGTACATGTGCACACCGCACGGCAGACAGGGGTCGAAGCTGCGGACGGTGCGCATGATGTCGACGCCCTTGAAGTCGTCCGGCCCGTTCTCCTCGAAGATGGGCTGGCCCTGGACGGCGTCCTCGTACGGGCCGGGGGTGCCGAACTTGTCGCGGGGGCTGGCGTTCCACGGGGTGGGCGGGTACGGGTGGTAGTTGGCGATCTTCTTGTCCTTGATCACCAGGTGGTGGGAGAGGACGCCGCGCACCGCCTCGTGGAAGCCGCAGCCGATCGCCTCGTCGGGCACCTCGTAGTTCTCGAACACCTTGGTCTCGCCCGCGCGCACCATGCCCATGGCCTCTTCGAGGAACTGCAGGGCCATGGCGGCCGCGTAGGCGACGAAGTACGGCCGGGCGCGGTCGCGTTCGATGGTGTTGCTCCACTGCGGGATGCGCCACTCCAGGGTGGTCTCCGGCAGCGACTCGCCCTTGGGCAGTGAGATGCGCACGCTGTGGCCGGTGGCCTTGATGTACGGGGTGTCGACCAGGCCGCTGAGCGCCGTCGACCACAGGCGGGCGAGGGGGCCGCCGCCGGTGTCGAGGGCGAGGTGGTCGCCGGTGCGCTGGTCGAACCAGCGGGGGCTCATCACCCAGCTGTACTTGTCGTCGAAGTCGCGCTTCTGCGGCACCGGGACGGTGGTCTGGTTCCACGGGTGGCGCATGTCGACGGGGTTGCCGAGCGGGTCGTGGGTGACGAAGGGCTGCTCGTTGACCCAGTCCTCGTAGTAGGAGCTGCCGAGCATGATGCGCAGGCCGAGGTTGATGTCGACAAGGTTGTTGGTGACCAGTTCGCCGTCGACGATGATGCCCGGGGTGACGTACATCGCCTTGCCCCAGGTGTTCATCGTCTCGTAGCGGTAGTCGACGACCTTGGGGTCCTGGAAGGCGCCCCAGCAGCCCAGCAGGGTGCGGCGGCGGCCGACCTCCTCGTAGCCGGGCAGTGCCTCGTAGAAGAAGTCGAAGACGTCGTCGTTCATGGCGACGGCCTTCTTCACGAAGTCGATGACCCGCATGAGGCGGCTGAGGTAGTCGGTGAAGACGGTCGGCTGCGGCATCGTGCCGACGCCGCCCGGGTACAGCGTGGAGGGGTGGACGTGCCGTCCCTCCATCAGGCAGAACATCTCGCGGGTGACCCGGCTGACCTTCAGGGCCTCCTTGTAGACCTCGCCCTCGAAGGGGTTGAAGGCCTTCATGATGTCGGCGATGGTCCGGTAGCCGTGGATCTCGCCGCGGGGTGCCTCGGTGCGTTCGGCGCGGGCCAGGACACCGGGGTTGGTGGCCTTGACCATCGCCTCGCAGAAGTCCACGAAGACCAGGTTGTCCTGGAAGATCGTGTGGTCGAACATGTACTCGGCGGCCTCGCCGAGGTTGACGATGTGCTCGGCCAGCGGGGGCGGCTTGACGCCGTAGGCCATCTGCTGGGCGTAGTCGGAGCAGGTGGTGTGGTTGTCGCCGCAGATGCCGCAGATCCGGGACGTGATGAAGCCCGCGTCGCGCGGGTCCTTGCCCTTCATGAACACCGAGTAGCCGCGGAACAGCGACGAGGTGCTGTGGCATTCGACGACTTCCCGGTTGGCGAAGTCGATCTTCGTGTAGATGCCCAGGTTCCCGATGATCCGTGTGATGGGATCCCAGGACATGTCCACGAGCTGGGGCGGCTTGCGGTCCGTGGGCCGGGCCTCGGTGGTGGTCATCTGCGGTACTGCCCCTCGCTGTCGGTGGTGTGGGGGTGGGGGTGGGGGTGGGGGGTGTGCTCGGTGGGCTTCATCAGGCGCGCCAGTGCGGGTCGTAACCGCTGGTCAGCTTGCGCTTGTTGTGGCGCCACCTGGGCTCGTGGTTGACCAGCTCGTTGGTCATGCCGCGCAGCCTGCGGATGACGGCCCCGTACGGCTTGATGGCCAGCGACGACAGGGCGCCGCCGGGGGGCTCGTCCATGAACGGCATGAACGCGTCGGGGAAGCCGGGCATCGTGCAGCCGATGCAGATGCCGCCGACGTTGGGGCAGCCGCCGATGCCGGCCATCCAGCCGCGCTTGGGCACGTTGCAGTTGACGACCGGGCCCCAGCAGCCCGTCTTGACCAGACACTTGGGCGAGTTGTAGTCCTTGGCGAAGCTGGCCTGCTCGTAGTACGAGCCGCGGTCGCAGCCCTCGTGGACGGTTTTCCCGAACAGCCACTGCGGGCGCAGCATGTGGTCCAGCGGCGGCGGGGGTGCGGAGCCGGCCGCGTGGTAGAGGACCCAGACCAGGGTCTCCATGAAGTTCTCGGGCTGGATCGGGCAGCCGGGCACGTTGACGATCGGCAGCCCGGCCTGGGAGGTGTAGTCCCAGCCCAGGTAGTCGGCGAGGCCCATGCAGCCGGTCGGGTTGCCGGACATGGCGTGGATGCCGCCGAAGGTGGCGCAGGTGCCGGCGGCGACGACCGCCCAGGCCTTGGGTGCCAGTTGGTCGATCCACCAGTTGAGGGTCTGCGGCTCGCCGGTCTCCGGGTCGTTGCCGAAGGACGTCCAGTAGCCGTCACCCTCGATGATGTTCTGGTTGGGGATCGAGCCCTCGATGACGAGGATGAAGGGGCCCAGTTCGCCGCGTACGGCCGCCCGGTAGGGCGCGAGGAAGTCCTCGCCGCCCAGGCTGGGTGAGAGCACCTTGTTGACCAGGTTCACCTTCGGCAGGCCCGGGATCAGGCCGAGCACCAGGTCCTCGATGGAGGGCTGGTCGGCGGCGGTGAGCGAGACGGTGTCACCGTCGCAGCTCATGCCCTCGGAGATCCAGAGGATGGTGATCTCGTCTATGCCCTTCCGGTCCTCGGACCGTTCGGGTTCCTTGCTGACTTCGGCGGTGCTGCTGTGGGTGGTCATGTCACTCGGCCTCCGCTGCGGGGGTCTCGGAGTCGGACGTGTGCCGCGGTGGAGCTGCGGCGGGAGCCGGTGCCGACGGCTCGTCCGGGGATCCGGCGTGCTCGAACGGTTCGAGCTCGTCGGGCCGGAAGTAGTGGAAGCGGCCGTACCAGTTGTTCAGTTCGGCGGCCGGGTCGTCGTCGAGGGTTACGGCGAGGTGCACGCTGCCGTCCACGTCGTGGAAGACGGCGGCGACCTCGGCGGTCCGCCCGGCCAGGAACATGTCCTGGGCGTCCGCGCCGCGTCCCCGGGGGCGAAGCCGTACGCGGCTGCCGCCGCCGAGCGGGACACCGTCGACGAGCACGGTGTCGCTGGTCGGGGAGAGACCGTCGTCGGCGCCCTCCTGCCACCAGGCGGGCCGGTCGGCGGACGCCGTGGGGGTGAACGGTGCAGGGGGGCGGAGAGCGTGGGGCAGCCGGTCGGCGGACACCGAGGCGAGGGCGGCCGGTGCCGGAGAGCCGACAGCGCCGGGCGACCGGTCGGCGGACGCGGTGGCGGGGGCGGCCGGTGTCAGGGAGCGGACGGCGCCGTGCAGCCGTTCGAAGACCTCCTGCGGCATCGTGTCGACCCGGTCGAGGATCGCTGCCGCCCGCGGGTCGGTGGCCCGTGCCTCGCGCTTCTCCTCGTCGGTCAACAGCATCGTGCGCAGTGTGAGGATCTCGTCGATCTCCGCGGCGTCGTGCAGGTCTCCCGGGCTTTCGGGGGCGACCTGGGGGTGGTCGGGCAGGATGATCGGCGCGGACAGCAGGACGGGTCCGGTGTCGCCGGCCTCGCCACCGAGCACCGGGAAGGTGAACTCGTTGCGGCACGCGCGCACGGGTGTTTCCAGGTCCGCCGGCGGATCGATCAGCGAGACGAACTCCACCCCGTCTCCGCCGAGGAGGGTGTGGGTGGCGATGAGGGCCCGGCGCAGAGCCTCGTCCCGTGGGGTGCGCGGCGGCGGCGCGGGCGCGGTGTTCGTGGTCCGTACGCGGATCCGGCACAGGCCGTCGGAGAGCCGCTCGGCGATGACGGCGGTCTCGGCCCGGATCTCCTCGCGGCTGCGCACCACCCGTCCGGCGTCGTCGGGCAGCGGCTCGACGTCCTCCCCTGCCGCGGCACCCACCGTGACGGTGCGTCCGCCCTGGAGGAGTTCGTCGAGCGGGGCCTCGATCTCGCACTCGCGCGGCAGGGCCTCGTCGAAGGTGAGATGCACCGTGCCGTCGTCGCCGTGCAGCGACTCGACGTGCCGGCCTGCTTCTTCCACCTGCTTGCGCTGCATCTGGAGGTAGCGGACCCGCACGCGTACGCGGGCGCTGTCCGGCCGCCGGACCCGCAGCAGGCACTCGGTCTGCTGGTACCAGGAGTCGGCCGAGCCGGAGACACCGGGAGTGACGGGGCCGTCCGCCTCCACCCAGTCCCGGGGGAACAGCACGCCGAACTGCCAGCGGACACGGTTCTTGGTGGAGGACCGGCGGTAGGGGTACAGGAGGTAGCCCTCGTAGAGGACGGCGTCGGCGACGGCGCCGAGCTGCTCGAAGAGGCCCGGGGACGGGCCCGCGCCACCCTTCTGGGCAGCGCTCTTCGTGCCGCCGTCGGCCAGTGCCTCCGCCATCGTGCCTCCTCGTCACCGTGTGCACGCGCATTCCTTCCACCACGGTCACACCGGTCATCCACGGTCGCCTCCTCCGGCGCAGCGGGATTGGACCGTTCGGGGTGGCATGAGGCCGCGGACGGGTGGCTCGGGCCGAGGAGGACGGCGACGGGCCCGTCTGCGCCGAGGCGCGACGGGCCCGTGTCGGTGATGTGGAGGGCGGGGGCGGGGCGTGTTCAGCGCCGCACGTGGGAGAGCCTGCCCGCCAGCAGCGGGACGATGACCGCGGCGGCCACCACATGGGACCCGGCCAGGACGATCTGGGTGGACGTGGCGGTGTGCGTGGCGACGGCCGGTCCCGCGAGGGACAGCGCGGTGAGGGCGACGGTGGTCACCGTGAAGGTGCGGGCGGGCCGCCCGGCCCAGCGGGCGAGGACGACCGCGAGGACGATTCCGGCGACCGACCAGAACACCACCCCGCCGAAGAAGCCGCCGACCGGGATCTCCGCGGCCTCCGTGGCTCCGGGGCTCGCCGCTTCCATCGGGACACCGGCGGCCCGCGCGACGAGCGCGAACGCCTCCGTCACCACGGCTCCGGCGAGGGTCGCCACGATGCCGACCAGCCATACGGGGCGCGCGGCGAGGAAGCCGGAGATGCTCCGGGACCCGGTCCGCGCGGCCTGGGTCTGAGGCGTCGTCACATTCATGTCACTGTCTCCTGCGGGGTGTTGGGCTCGGTAGGGCCTACGGAGATGGAGACGGGGTTGCACGGCGGAACTCATCGGTGGCCGGGGGACGTTTTCACGAGGCCGGTGGTTCATCCGGATGGCACACGTCACCCGCACGAACCGGCGCGTCACGGGAAGGCGTTACCCCATGGATCAGCCGACGCATGACCCCCGCCCCACCACCAGCCCCGCCGTCACGACCCTGGCCGACCCGTTGGTCAACAGGGGCACCGCCTTCAGCCGGCGCGAACGCGAGGAGCTGGGCATCGACGGGCTGCTGCCGCCCGCCGTGGAGACCCTGGACGAGCAGGTCGCCCGCGCCTACGAGGCGTTCCACGGCTACGACAAGCCCCTCAACCGGCACATCTACCTGCGGCAGCTCCAGGACACCAACGAGGTCCTCTTCTACCGTCTGGTCACCGAGTACCTGGAGGAGCTGCTGCCCGTCGTCTACACGCCGACGGTGGGCGAGGCCTGCCAGAAGTTCAGCGAGATCTACCGGCGGCCGCGCGGTCTGTTCCTGACCTGGGAGGACCGGCACCGCTTCCGGGAGATCCTGCGCAACCGCCCGCACCGGGACCACGACGTGGACGTCATCGTCGTCACCGACGGCCAGCGCATCCTCGGCCTGGGCGACCAGGGCGTCGGCGGCATGGGCATCCCCATCGGCAAGCTGAGCCTCTACACGGCGATCGGCGGCATCCACCCCGCGCGCACCCTGCCGATCCTGCTGGACGTCGGCACCGACAACGAGACCCTGCTCGACAACCCCCGCTACCTGGGCCGCCGCGACCGGCGGCTGACCGGCGCCGAGTACGACGAGATGATCGAGGCGTTCGTCTCGGCGGTGGAGGCCGAACTGCCCGGGACGCTGTTGCAGTGGGAGGACTTCGCCACCGCGCACGCCCACCCGATCCTCGCCCGTTACCGCGACCGGCTGCTCACGTTCAACGACGACATCCAGGGCACCGCGGCCGTCACGCTCGGCGCCCTGTCCACCGCGGCGGACGTGGCCGGCACCCCGCTGCCCGAGCAGCGCGTGGTGATCCTGGGCGCGGGGTCGGCCGCCATCGGCGTCGCGGACATGATCCGTACGGCCATGGTCGACGAGGGTCTGCCCCAGGACGAGGCGACGGCCCGGTTCTGGATCCTCGACGTCGACGGCCTGCTGGTGTCATCGCGCTCCGAACTGACCGCGCAGCAGCGGGTGTTCGCGCGGGACGAGAGCGAAGTGTCCGACTGGGACGGCACCGGTCTGGCCGAAGTGGTGCGCCGCGTCGAGCCGACGGCGCTCATCGGACTGTCGACGGCGCACGGCGCGTTCACCGAGGAGATCGTGCGGCAGATGGCGTCGACCTGCGAACGGCCCGTCGTCTTCCCGCTCTCCAACCCCACCTCGCACTCCGAGGCCGAGCCCGCCGACCTCACCCGCTGGACCGACGGGCGGGCGCTGATCGCCACCGGCTCGCCCTTCCCGCCGCTGACCGTCGACGGGCGCGAGGTGCCGGTGGCGCAGTCGAACAACGTGTACGTCTTCCCGGCCATGGGCCTCGCGGTGACCGCGAGCCGGGCCACCCGTGTCACGGACCGCATGCTCGTGGCCGCCGCCCGGGCCGTCGCGCGGTGCGCGGTCCGGGCGACGGACGGCGACGACGTGCCGGTGCCGCTGCTGCCGCCGCTGACCGGTATGCGGGAGTCCGCCCGCGAGATCGCCCTGGCCGCGGCCCTCGCCGCCGTCGAGGACGGGGTGGCCCCCCAGGCCACGGAGGAGGAGTTGCGCAAGGCGGTAGCCCGGGCGCAGTGGACGCCCCTGTACGAGGACTAGTGCCGCGGCAGGCAACGTTTGCCCGTTGAGGAGCGGCGTCCGGTGCGTGCTCTCGGCGTGCCGGCCGGAAGCCCTCGTACTGGACGTACTC
>NZ_JBEXSH010000416.1:0-7760 GCF_040613555.1 Streptomyces sp. NPDC006265 | reverse complement strand
GCCCGTCGTACCGCGGTAGACCTCACCGCCGACGACGATGCCGCAGCCGATGCCGGTGCCGATCTTGACGCAGAGGAAGTCGGCGACGGTGCGGGCGACGCCCGCGTGCTGCTCACCCATCGCCATCAGGTTCACGTCGTTGTCGACCATGACCGGGCAGCCGAGTTCCTGGCTGAGGGCCTCCCGCACGGGGAAGCCGTCCCAGCCCGGCATGATCGGCGGTGCCACGGGGATGCCCTCGGGGAAGCGGACCGGACCCGGGACGCCGATGCCGGCGCCGTCGAACCCTTCCGCGAGCCCGGAGGCCCTCAGTTTCGCGGCCATGGCCAGGACCTGCTCGAAGACCGCGACGGGGCCTTCGCGCACGTCCATGGGCTGGTTGAGGTGCCCGAGGGTCTCCAGCTCGGCGTTGGTGACGGCGACATCGACCGAGGTCGCGCCGATGTCGACGCCGAGGAAGCGCAGTTCGGGGTTGAGCCGGATGTTGTGGGAGCGGCGGCCACCGCGCGAGGCGGCGAGTCCGTCGGCCACGACCAGTTCCGTCTCCAGCAGCCGGTCCACCTCCACGGCCAGCTTGGACCGCGAGAGATCGACCTGGTCGCCCAGCTGGGCACGGGAGTTGGGTCCGCCGTCACGCAACAGCGTGAGCAGCCGGGCCTGGTGGGCGTTCGCGGGTCGCGCGGTCATACGTCTCACGAGCCCCTCCCCGCCCGACCGGCCTGTGCGCGCCGGTTTTCCGCCACCTCGGTGGCTTGCTTTCGGAGGGAACGTAGCAGCGGCTGCCGGGAGTGGGAAGAAGTCGCGCAGGAATTGCCCACTACTTTTTCCACTCACAGGACAAAGCAGCGGTGACGGGTGCCCTGCCTCGCGGCCAGGCGTGGCGGAGCCACGAAGCCACGGGCCACGAAGCCAGGACCCCCGGAGCTGCGGAGCTACGGAGCTACGGAGCTACGGAGCTACGGAGCTACGAGCGGGAACGCGCGTGGTACGACCGGCGCGTGTGCTCGGTGTGTTCGCGCATCAGCTGGGTGGCGCGCTGTTCGTCCCGGTCGGAGACCGCGGCGATCAACTCCCGGTGCTCGATCCACGACTGGTGGCCGCGCCGACGCGCCACGGGCGTGTAGTACCAGCGCACACGCCGGTCGACCTGGGCGGCGAGTTCGGCGAGGACGGCGTTGCCGGCGAGCTCCATGATCTTGGCGTGGAAGCGGGCGTTCACGGCGACGGCCCCGTCCACGTCGTCGGCCTCGACGGCCTTCTCACCCTCGGCGCACAGTGCTTCGAGGGCGGCGATGCCCGCGCTGTTCGCGTTGGCTGCCGCGAGCCGGGCGGCCTCGGCCTCCAGCAGCGTACGGACCGTGAGGAGCTGGTCGGCCTCCTCCTCCGTCGGCTCGTGCACGAACGCACCCTGGGCGGGCCGCAGATCGACCCACCCCTCGGTGTTGAGCCGCTGCAGTGCCTCGCGCACCGGCTGCCGGGAGACCCCGAGATGCCCGGCGAGTTCACTCTCGACGAGATGCTGGCCGGGCTGGAGCGCGCGGGTGGTGATGAGTTCGAGCAGTGCCTCGTAGACACGGTCGCGCAGCGGACCCGGGCGTTCCAGCTTGGGTACCGCCCCCTGGGGCAGGCCTGTCGACAGCATCGCGGTCCCCCTCCTCGGCAGGGCCGTGCACAGCGCGGCGCGAGCCGGTATCGCCGCAGAATCAGTATTGATTGTCTTTCGTCTACAGTCTACGGCGCACAAGAGCCAGGGCTTCGGGGAGTTGCCCGCGTCACACCGCTCTGCCACTCAGACGCTCAGGGGCAGCGCACGACCTGCCCCGCGTACGACAGGTTCCCGCCGAAGCCGAACAGCAGCACCGGGTCGCCCGTGGTCAGCGCCCCCTGCTCGACCAGCTTCGAGAAGGCCAGCGGGATGCTCGCGGCCGAGGTGTTGCCGGACTCGGTGACATCGCGTGCGACGACGGCGTTGACGGCGCCGATCTTCTGCGCGAGGGGCTCGATGATGCGCAGGTTCGCCTGGTGCAGCACCACTCCGGCGAGGTCGGCCGGCTCCAGTCCGGCCCGCTCGCAGGCCCGGCGCGCGATGGGTGGCAGCTGTGTGGTGGCCCAGCGGTAGACGCTCTGCCCCTCCTGGGCGAAGCGCGGCGGAGTGCCCTCGATGCGCACCGCGTTGCCCATCTCGGGGACCGAGCCCCACAGCACCGGTCCGATGGCGGGCTCGCCGGCGGCCTCGACCACCGCGGCCCCGGCCCCGTCGCCGACGAGCACGCACGTGGTGCGGTCGCTCCAGTCGGCCACCTCGGACATCTTGTCTGCCCCGATGACCAGCACCCGGCTCGCGCCCCCCGCGCGGACGGCGTGGTCGGCGGTGGCCAGGGCGTGGGTGAAGCCCGCGCACACGACGTTGAGGTCCATCGTGGCGGCTTGCGGGATGCCCAGGCGGGCCGCGGCCCTGGCCGCCATGTTGGGCGAGCGGTCGACAGCCGTGGAGGTGGCGACCAGCACCAGGTCGATGTCCGCCGGGGTCAGTCCGGCGGCGGCGAGGGCCTTGGCCGCGGCGTGGGCGGCCAGCTCGTCGACCGGCTCGTCGGGTCCGGCGATGTGACGCGTGCGGATGCCCACCCGGCTCCTGATCCACTCGTCACTGGTGTCCACCAGGTCCGCCAGGTCCTCGTTGGTGAGGACCTTGGCGGGCTGGTAGTGGCCGACGGCGGCGATGCGCGAGCCGTTCATTGGGTGGATCCCCCTCGTTGCCTTGGGTAGCGGGTCCACCAGTCTGATCAGTGACTCACGGGTACGACGGCAGCCAAGGCGACAGGAAACCGGCGCCGGGGTTGTCAGCTTCGGTCAGGAGCTCGGGCGCCCGGACACCTGTCGAACGCCCCCCGGCGGCCCGGCTGCCACCCGCGACCGGACTCCTGCGCCTACCCGGTGAACAGCTGCGTCGCCTTGCGGACCAGCTCGTACAGCCCGTAGGCGAGCGGTACGCCCACCCACACCCAGGCGAGGGCGATCAGCCACCGGCGGTCCGGGCTAGGCGGAGTCTGACTGCTGTCGCTCGACATGGGCGGCCTCCTTCGGGGCGGTGACGTGGTGGCGGGGGTCGACGGGCCGCACCAGTTCGTTGGCGACGAAGCCGACGACGAGCAACCCGATCATGATGACGAACGACAGCCCGTACAGGGACGCGCCGTGCCGGCCCGCCTCCTCCTGCCGGTCGGCGATCCAGTTCACGATCAGCGGTCCGAGCACCCCGGCCGTGGACCAGGCGGTGAGCAGCCGCCCGTGGATGGCGCCGACCTGGTACGTACCGAACAAATCCTTCAGATAGGCCGGAACCGTGGCGAAACCACCGCCGTAGAAGGAGAGGATGACCAGCGCGCACAGGACGAGCAGCGGCTTGGAGGAGTCGCCGAACAGGGCGATGAGGGCGTACATCAGGGCGCCGACGCCCAGGTAGACGCGGTAGATGTTCTTGCGGCCGATGAGGTCGGACGTCGAGGACCAGCCGATGCGGCCGGCCATGTTCGCCGCGGACAGCAGCGCGACGAAGCCGGCGGCGGCCGTCACCGACACCGGGGTGGAGGTGTCCGCGAAGAAGTCCGTGATCATCGGCGCGGCCTTCTCCAGGATGCCGATGCCGGCGGTGACGTTCATGCAGAGCACGATCCACAGCAGCCAGAACTGTGGGGTGCGAACGGCCCGTTTCGCGGAAACCTGCGGGCCGGTGGGGGTCTGTCGCGCGGTTCCCCGCGCCCCTGGGGCATGCCGCGGAACCCGGACCAGCAGCACGCCCAGCAGCATGAACACGGCGTACGACAGCCCGTGCACCAGGAAGGCGAGTGCGATGCCGGAGCTGTCGCCGCCGAACGACTCCAGCATCTGGGCCGACCACGGCGAGGCGATGAGCGCGCCGCCGCCGAAGCCCATGATGGCGATGCCGGTGGCCATGCCGGGCCGGTCCGGGAACCACTTGATCAGCGTGGAGACGGGTGAGATGTAACCGATGCCGAGACCGATGCCGCCGACGAAGCCGTAGCCGAACACGATCAGCCAGTACTGCTCCAGGGACGCGCCCAGCGCGGAGAGCAGGAAGCCGGAGGAGAAGCAGAGCAGGGCGACGGTCATCGCCCAGCGCGGGCCGTTGCGCTCGACGAGGGTGCCGCCGAACGCGGCGGACAGGCCGAGCATGACGATGCCCAGCTGGAAGGGCAGCGCGCTCTGGGTGCCGCTGAGGCCGAGCGCGGACTCGAGGGGCGGCTTGAACACGCTCCAGGCGTAGGCCTGGCCGATGGAGAGATGTACGGAGAGAGCGGCGGGCGGAACGAGCCAGCGGCTCCAGCCCGGGGGCGCGACTGGGGGACTCATGAACCCCGGACGGTAGGGATCCGCACGGGAGTTGAGAAGCGCGGCGTCGACCGTATGCGGTGAGCGGTATCCCGCATGCGCCGAACGGTCGGCGCGCGGACTCTTGCCGCTCCAACCTCCATACTGTAGACAATATTTCGTCGACACAAGCCGTCCTCGAGCCATACGCGGCCCGCGGGCGGCCGGACGGCAGCCACCTCCGCGGTATCCCTCAAACCGAACGGAGTGTTCCCGTGAAAGTCGCAGTTCTCGGCGCCGGTGCCATCGGCGCCTACGTCGGCGCCGCGCTCCACCGCGCGGGCGCCGAGGTGCATCTCATCGCCCGTGGACCGCATCTGGCGGCCATGAGGCAGCACGGAGTCCGGGTGCGCAGCCCACGCGGTGACTTCACCGCGCGCCCCCACGCCACCGACGACCCGGCCGAAGTCGGTCCGGTCGACCATGTCTTCCTGGGCCTGAAGGCAAACGCGTACGCGGCGTGCGGGCCGCTGATCGCGCCCTTGCTGCACGAGACGACCTCGGTCGTCGCGGCCCAGAACGGCATCCCCTGGTGGTACTTCCACCGGCACGGCGGCCCGTACGACGGCCATCGTGTCGAGAGTGTCGACCCGGACGGCGCGGTCAGTGCGGTGCTCGCGCCCGAACGGGCCATCGGCTGTGTCGTCTACGCGGCGACCGAACTCGAAGGGCCGGGCGTCGTACGCCACTTGGAGGGCACGCGGTTCTCCATCGGCGAGCCCGACCGCAGCCGTTCCGCCCGCTGTCTCGGCTTCAGCGAGGCCATGCAGGGGGGCGGTCTGAAGTGCCCGGTCGAACCGGACCTGCGCAGCGACATCTGGGTCAAGCTGCTCGGCAACATCTCCTTCAACCCGATCAGCGCGCTGGCCCGCGCGACCATGCGGCAGATGTGCCTGCACGGCGGCACCCGCAAGGTCATCGAGATCATGATGACCGAGACGCTGGCGGTCGCCGAGGCCCTCGGCTGCGAGGTCGGTGTCTCCGTCGAGCGCCGGCTCGCCGGTGCCGAGCGGGTCGGCGACCACCGCACCTCCACGCTCCAGGACCTGGAGCGCGGCAAGCCGCTCGAACTCGACGTGCTGCTCGCGGCGGTCGTCGAGCTGGCGGAGATCACCGGCGTACAGGTGCCCACCCTGCGCACCGTGCACGCCATCTCGGACCTGCTCGCGCTGAGGAGCGCCGCATGAGGAAACGCGACCGGACCCCCACGACCTACACCCGGCTCACCCACCCGCTCGTCCGTGACTCCCGCGACGAGCCGTTCCGGCAGGCCACCTGGGAGGAGGCCCTCGACCGGGCCGCTCTGGGCCTCGGGCGCCACCGCGACGCCTTCGGCATGTTCAGCTGCGCCCGCGCCACCAACGAGATGAACTACGTGGCGCAGAAGTTCGCCCGGGTCGTCATGGGCACCAACAACGTCGACTCCTGCAACCGCACCTGTCACGCCCCGAGCGTGGCGGGCCTGTCGGCGGCGTTCGGCTCGGGCGGCGGGACGTCGTCGTACGAGGAGATCGAGCACACCGACGTCATCGTGATGTGGGGCTCCAACGCCCGGTTCGCGCACCCGATCTTCTTCCAGCACGTGCTGAAGGGGATCAGGAACGGCGCCCGGATGTACGCGGTGGACCCGCGCCGGACGTCGACCGCCGAGTGGGCGGAGAGCTGGATGGGGCTCAACGTCGGCACGGACATCCCGATGGCGCACGCGATCGGCCGCGAGATCATCCACGCGGGGCTCGCGAACGAGGCGTTCATCGAGCGGGCCACGACCGGCTTCGAGGAGTACAAAGCCCTGGTCGAGCCGTGGACGCTGTCGCTCGCCGAGAAGGTGACGGGCGTACCGGCGGCGGCGATCCGGGAGCTGGCGCACGCCTACGCCCGCGCCGAACGGGCCCAGTTGTGCTGGACCCTGGGCATCACCGAGCACCACAACGGCACCGACAACGTCCGCGCCCTGATCAACCTGTCGCTGCTCACCGGGCACGTGGGCCGCTACGGCTCGGGCCTGCAGCCCCTGCGCGGGCAGAACAACGTGCAGGGCGGCGGCGACATGGGCGCCATCCCCAACCGGCTGCCCGGCTTCCAGGACATCCTCGACCCGGACACCCGGCTGAAGTTCGCATCGGCCTGGGACACCGTCATCCAGCCGCACTACGGCCTGAACCTCACGGAGATGTTCGAGGCCATGGAGGACGGCAGGCTCAAGGCCGTCTACTGCATCGGCGAGAACCCGGCGCAGTCCGAGGCGGACAGCGAGCAGGCCGTACGGCGGCTGAAGGCCCTGGACTTCCTGGTCGTGCAGGACATCTTCCTCACGAAGACGGCCCAGCTCGCGGACGTCGTCCTGCCGGCCACCGCCGGCTGGGCGGAGACCGACGGCACGACCACCAACAGCGAGCGGCGCGTCCAGCGCGTCCGCAAGGCCGTCACCCCGCCCGGCGAGGCCCGCGAGGACATCGACATCATCTGCGCCCTCGCGGCCCGGCTCGGGCACGACTGGAAGTACGCCGACGCCGAGACCGTGTGGAACGAACTGAGGTCCGTCTCGCCCGACCACTACGGCATGACGTACGAGCGTCTGGAGGAGCACCAGGGCATCCAGTGGCCCTGTCCGAGCACGGACGGGATCGAACCGACGTATCTGCACGGGCGGTTGTGGGAATCCGATCCGGTGCGGCGCGGCCCGCTCGCCCCGTTCGGGATCGTGCGGCACGACCCGCCCGTGGACCTCACCGACGAGCGGTACCCGGTCCGGCTCACCACCGGGCGGCGGCTCGACTCGTACAACACCGGGGTACAGAGCGGCGGTTACGCCTCGCCGCTGCGGCGCGGCGAGTTCATCGAGCTGAGCCCGGAGGACGCCGAGCGCTACGGGGTCGTGGTCGGTGAGCACGTCCAGGTGACCTCGCGGCGCGGGTCGGTGACCGCTCCGGTGTGGGTGGACACCGCGCTGCGCCCGGGGCTCGCCTTCATGACCATGCACTTCCCGGACGAGGTGGACACCAACCAGCTGACGATCGAGGCGAACTGCCCGATCGCGGGGACGGCGGAGTTCAAGGCGTCGGCGATCCGGATCGAGAAGCTGCCCATCGCGACCATCGTGGGGTGACGTAAGTGGATCTGCACTTCGGTGACAGCAAGCCGACGGACGAGGAGCGGGCGGCCGTCGACGCCCTGCTCGGGCCTCCCGAGTCCTCCTGGGAGGGGGCCGCCCGCGACGAGATGCGAGCCGCCGATCTGAGGTGGGCGCGTGGCGGACGCGAGGCCCGGGACCGCCGCGACCTGCTGCTGCCGGGGCTGCACGCCGTCAACGACCGGATTGCCCAGTGCGACTCCGACTGCGGCCGCCCGTACGGCCAGGCGTAGCACAA
>NZ_JBEXSH010000415.1:0-7763 GCF_040613555.1 Streptomyces sp. NPDC006265 | reverse complement strand
CGGCCAGGGCGAGGAGCCGCTCCGCGGTGCGCGGACGGGGTCCGTCGGCCTGCTGCCAGGCCTCGGCCGCCCGGCGCAGCAGCGTGCGTGATCCCATGCGCTGCTCCAGGCCCTCGTAGTGCGGGGCGCGGCTCTCGTCCCAGGGGTAGGGCAGCCGGGCCACCTCACCCGCGGCGCCGTTCGCGCCGCGCAGCACCCGGCCGCCGATGACGACGGCGAGACCGATGCCGACACCGATGCGCAGGTAGCCGAAGGTCTCGCGGCCGACGGCGGCACCTTCGTGCAGTTCGGCCAGGGCGGCGCAGTTGACGTTGTTCTCCAGGTGGACGGGCACACCCTCGGGCAGTGCCACGGCCATCGCGTCGAAGACGGGACCGGCCTTGGCGGTCGCCGGGCGCTCCCCCGCGC
This sequence comes from Streptomyces sp. NPDC006265, assembly GCF_040613555.1. Taxonomy (NCBI): domain Bacteria; kingdom Bacillati; phylum Actinomycetota; class Actinomycetes; order Kitasatosporales; family Streptomycetaceae; genus Streptomyces; species Streptomyces sp. NPDC006265. The sequence goes on along the minus strand of NZ_JBEXSH010000415.1, from coordinate 7,355 downwards.
CTTCGCCGTCCCGGGTGGTGACATCGCCGACGGCGACGACGACGGCCCGCAGCGGGGCCCCGGCGGGGAGTGCGCCGAGGACCTTGCGGACGGTGTCGGCAGCCTCTTCCCGGGGGCCGGTGCCCTCGGCGAGCAGCGTGCCGTCCAGGGCACAGCTGCGCACCCGGGTCTTGGCGGGCCCCAGGTCGACGGCGAGCACGGCACCGGCGGCCGGGCCGAGCCGGTAGACCGCGGCGCTGCGGCCGGTGCCGCCGGAGGCCCGCCCGGAGTGGGCGGCGAGTTCCACGGCCTCGAGTTCGGCGACGGCGGTCGAGACGGTCGGCTTGGAAAGGCCGGCACCGGCCGCCAGCTGGGGACGGGTGGCCGTTCCCGCCCCGGCCAGTACGTCGAACACCACACGGGCACTCTCACTCAGGTGCATGGTCTCCCCAGGTCGTGCGGCGGCCGACCAGGACGGCCGCGAGGGTCGCGCGGCATCGGGAATTCCGTGCCTCTTGACGCGCACCCTACTTCGTTAGTTAACTTCCTAACGAACTTCACGGTACTCGCCTGCCGTGTTCGGCAGAAGCCCGTCCCGGGGCTTCCCTACCTCTTCAACTGCCGTGGTACGACGCGCGGTTCGCCTGCCGTCGCCGTGCCACGCAACGACGAAAGAGGACCCGTGCAGGACTCCACGCCTTGCGCCGTCGGTATCGACGTGGGCGGCACCAAGACGCATCTGCGCGCCTTCGTGGGCGGCGAGGACGTCGTCGATCATGTCCGCAGCAGTACGGGATGGCGCCCGCACGACGCCGGGGCCGCCGCCGACTGGTTGGCCGGCCTGATCGCCGACGCCCTGCCTTCTCCCCTACGGCTGTCCGCTCTCGCCGTGGGCGGTCACGCCTGTGAGACGCCACGCCAGTGCGCGGGCATCCGCGCCGCGCTTCAGGAGGGGCTGGGGGTGCCCGCGCTCGTCGTGGGCGATGCCGAGCTGCTCGTTCCCGCCGCGGGGCTGGAGAAGGGTGTGGGCCTGGTCGCCGGTACCGGTTCGGTCGCGGTGGGGCGGCTGCCCGGCGGCGAGGCGGTCCAGGTCGGCGGCTGGGGCGCGGTGCTCGGCGACGAGGGCGGCGCGGCCGGTCTCGTCCGGGAGGCCGCACGGGCCGTCTGGGCCGCGCACGATCGCGGCGAGGAGCCCGACGCACTGGCGACCGGGCTGGTCGCCGCGTTCGGGGTGGCCGAGGTGCCCGCGCTCGGCGCCGCCCTCGAGGCCGCCACGGACGTCTCCGCCGAGTGGGGCAGCCGCTCCCCCGCCGTCTTCACCGCCGCCCGGGCGGGCTCGCCGCTGGCCCGGACCGTGATCGCCGAGGGCGGCCGGGCGCTCGCCGGGCTCGTCGTACGGCTGGCCGCGCGCGGGGTCGCGGTGGACGACGTGGTGGTGGCGGGCGGCACGGTACTCGCCCAGCCCGCGCTGTACGAGGCGTTCACCGCCGCGCTCGCCGAGTCCCTGCCGGGGGCCCGGACGCAGCCGCTGCGGGTGCCGCCGGTCGAGGGCGCGGTGGCTCTGGCCCGTTCGCTTCTGTGAGCCGGGCGGCCGCCGTTCACCCTCCGGTCACCGGCAGGTGGCCGATCCCTCCCCGAAGGGTCACGACACAGCCGTAGATCTTCGCTCGTACGCAACAGGTGCCACAGAAGTCGTCACAGGCACCAGAAGTCGCACAGCCTGCTTCACCTACCCGGCCACACGGCCGACGCACTGTCGCGCAACGCCACGACACCTTCTTCGCAGAACTCCGAGAGAGGCGCACCCATGCCGTCATCAGCCGGGCACCGCTCCCCCGCCACCGTCGACAGGCGGGGCTTCCTCAAAACCTCCCTCGGTGCCTCGGCGGGCCTGCTCGCCGCACCGACCTTCGCGACGTGGCTCGGCGCCGCGGACGCCCAGGCCGCCACGGGCTTCGCCGCGTTCGTCGACGACTACAAGTCGAATGTCATCACGAACCAGACCCCCGAGACCAACGCCGTCGTCCGGATCCTGGGCGGTATGTCGAAGGTGTGGAAGACCGGCGACGCCTGGAACACCGGCCGGGTCCTGGACCACGAGGTGCTGCGCGCCAACATGCGCTACTGCGCCCGCATCACGCAGGCCCGCACCGAGGCGCAGGCGAAGGAGGCCTTCCTCTACGACCGCCAGCACCAGAGCTACGCCATGATCGCCGGTCTCGGTCCGCTGGCCGAGCTCTACAAGGAGGGCGCCAGGGCGGTCACGTCGATCACCACCGCCCCGGACGGCACACCTGACGGGAAGATCCACGACACTCTGCCCGCCGACGCCCCGGCCGGATCCGCCATCGGGGCGGGCTCGCACGACTCGGATCTCGGCCAGGTGGCCAAGCTGGTCGACACCGTGCGCGGGCCGTTCGCCTCGGGCAACCCGGGCAAGTTCGCCTTCCAGTACCCGCGTCCGTGGCGGATGAACGAGGACAGCGAGGTCGTCGACACCGGGAAGAAGGACGCGCTGGGCTACCCGGTGTACGACTCGGACGTCGTCGTCGCCCCGCAGCTGCTGCGTCAGCGCTCGGAGAACGCGCAGGAGGACGGCGGCTTCCCCAGCGGCCACACCAACGCCTTCCACCTGGCCGGTCTGGCCTTCGCGTACGCGGTGCCGGAGCGGTTCCAGGAGCTGGTGACGCGGACGTTCGAGCTGAGCCACACCCGGATCCTGGCGGGCATGCACTCCCCCGTCGACGTCATCGGGGGCCGGATCATGGCCACCGCCCTGACGGCCGCGACCCTGGCCGATCCGGCGAACGCGGAGCTCAAGGCCGAGGCCCGCGCCCAGGCCCTCGCCTACTTCACGCAACGGACCGGCACGACGGCCGACACCCTCTACGACTGGGCCCACCCGGGCGCCGGGGACGCCTATGCCGACCGTGAGGCCAACTCCCGTGCGGTCGGGCCCCGGCTGACCTACGTCCTGCCGCGCCGCGGCCGCCAGGACCCGCTGACCGTGCCGAAGGGCGCCGAGGTGCTGCTCGAGACGCGGCTGCCGTACCTGACCGCGGCCCAGCGTCGCGAGGTGCTGCGGACGACGGCGCTGCCCTCCGGGTACGTCCTGCTGGACGGCTTCGAGCAGTGGGGCCGGCTGAACCTGTTCGCCGCGGCGGACGGTTACGGCGCCTTCGACCGGGACGTCACCGTGACGCTGGACGCGGCGGCCGGGGGCTTCCACGCGGCCGACGGCTGGCGCAACGACATCGAGGGCGACGGCGGTCTGACCAAGCGCGGCTCGGGCACGCTGACCCTGACGGGCCACAACCGCTACCACGGCGGTACCGTCCTGGAGGCCGGCACGCTGGTCGCCGCGTCGCCGAACGCCCTGGGCGAGGGCGATGTCCGGGTCACGGGCGGCACGCTCCGCGCGGCCGAGGTCCTGCGGGTGCGCGGCTCCTACGTCCAGGAGTGCGAGTCGACGTTGGAGCTGCCGCTGCGCAGGAACCACGGCCCGGCCCTCACAGTGAGCCGTCGGGTGCTGCTGGGCCGGGGCAGCGTGCTGTCGCTGCGGCTCGACACCGAGCGGCCGCCGGTCGCGGGGACGACGGTTCCCGTCCTGTCCGCCGGGCAGCTGCGCGGCCGTTTCGACCGGGTCGAGCTGGACTCCGAGACGCTGCGGGCCCTGCCCGTCCACACCGCTGACGGTCTGTCGGTGCGACTCGTGAGGCGGTAGCGCTTTCTACGGCGGGGGCTGATGCAGAGTGGGTCCATGAGGGACCTCTGGATCGCTCCCGCCGTTCCCCGGCCGGTGTCGCTCTCGTCCCCGGCACCGGCCGGCACCACACGGTGGCCGGGCAGACGGTGGCCGGTACGGCTCCTGGTGACCGTACTGCTCGCTCAGATGGCCTTCGCGATGGTGACGACCGCCGTGCGGCAGACCCCCACGATCGACGAACCGGTGTACGTGGGCGCGGCCGCGGAGTACGTGCACGAGCACCGGCTGCGGCACAACCCCGAGCATCCGCCGCTGGGCAAGCTGGCCATCGGTGCCGGGGTCGCCCTCGCGGATCCGCACGTCGACCCGGGCTTCGCCGGGGACCAGGGGCAGTTGGGCCGGCATCTGCTGTACGAGTCGGGCAACGATCCGTGGCGGCTGATGCTCTGGGCCCGCCTTCCGGTGATCGCGCTGACCCTGTCGTTCGGGCTGGTGGTGTTCGCCTTCGCCCGTGAACTGGCCGGGCCCGTCGCGGGGTTGGCCGCGCTCGCGCTGTACTGCTTCTCCCCCGACGTCATCGCCCACGGCTCGCTCGCGACGCTCGATGTTCCGGCCGCCGGGTCCGTGCTGACCTCGGCGTGGCTGGTGTGGCGGGCGCGCCGGAGACCGCGGCCGTACGTGCCGCTCGCGGGGCTGGCACTCGGCGCCGCACTGGCCACGAAGATGAGCACGTTGCCCGCTGTGCCGGTGCTGATGGCGCTGGCCGCCGGGTCGGTGTGGAAGGCGTCCGCGGGAGGCCGGCGCCTCGTTCGTGCGGTGGCCGGCGCGGGCGTCGTGGCCCTCACTGCGATCACGGTCGTGTGGGTCACGTATCTGATGGTCGATCCACGGCTGCGCTGGACTCCGGAACAGCACGTGCCCGTGGTGCACGGCCTGCGGGGGCTGCTGGTCCGGCTGCTGCCCTTCCCGGAGGTCTACGGGGACGGCATGCGCGTGCAGTTCGGACTGGAGAACCGGCCCTGGCAGGGCTTTCTGTTCGGGCGGCTGTACGACGGATCGCTCTGGTACTACCTGCCGGCCGCGCTGCTGGTGAAGACGCCGCTGGGGATGCTCGCGCTGTGGGTCGCGGGCGCCGCGGTCGTCGTCGGGGTCCGGCGGCTGCGGCCCGCCGCACCGTATGTGCTGGCCGCGCCGCTGGTGCTGCTGGCGGCGGCCATGCAGGGGGCGCGCGACTTCGGAACCCGCTACGCCGTGTTCCTGCCGCTGTTCCTCGCGGTCGCGGCGGGGTGTGTGCTCATGGTGCGGCGGCGGTGGGTGTCCGTGGGGGTGACCGTTCTGGTGGCCTTCGCCGCTGTCAGTTCGGCGCGGGCGTATCCCTACTATCTGCCCTACTCCAACGAGGCGTTCGGGGGGCCGGGCAGGACCCGGGAGCGGCTGCACGACTCGAACGTGGACTGGGGGCAGGACCTGGGGAGGCTCGCGGACCGGCTCCGCGACCGGTACCCGGGTGAGCGGGTGTGGCTCGTGTACAAGGGCAGTGGGGTGCCGTCCTTCTACGGCATCGTTTCCTCGGATCCTCGAAACGTGCCGGTCCACGAGGTGCGGGGGCTGCTGGTCGTGTCGGACTCGGCGGCCGCGAAGGCCTCGGGGCGGCTGGCCGAGTTGATCGGCAGCAGCCGCCCCGTCGATGACGTCGGGCACTCGATCACGGTGTACCGCCGTTGAGAGCGGGGGTGCACGTGGTCAGTGCGTCGCGTGGAAGAACCCGTCCGCGCTCACGTGCTGCATGACCCTGGAGGCCACCCGGTAACGGCCGTTGGGCACGTCGGGGCACCTCGCCACGTGAACCGCCAGCGGGCCGGCGAACTCGTAGCCGCGGCGTTCCGCGTGGCGGGAGAGGCTGTCGGTGAGGGCCTGGCCCACGTCGGTGCCGGTGCGGGTCAGGTGGTCGTGCACGCCGTCGGGCAGTTCCACGTCGTAGGCGTTGGGGACCATGACACGTCCCTCACGGCACACGACGGCGTTGTCGTCGCACTCGCGTCGCAGGGCGTCGAGGACCTCGACCGGTTCCTTGTCGCGGAGCCGTGCCCACAGCGCGTCCCATCGGTTCTCCAGCGTCTGTTCCAGCGCACTCAGCGCGCTCATGCCGTCTCTCCTGCCGGAAGCGTCGTCGGATCGGTCGGGGGTGCCGGTGCCCTACCGGTCGTCGTAGTCGCCGGGGCTCACCTCGGCCTCCTCAAGGGCCTCGCGCATCGTGCGGCCGGTCCCGCCCGGCGGGCGGGGGCGGTTCTCGTCCTGGTGGTCCAGCAGGTCGTCGGTGGTCTCCGTCTTGGGCCGGCTCTCCTCCGGGACGGTCATGACGGCGGCTCCTCTCGGGGGGTCGTGTGCGGCGGCGGGTTCCCGCCCGGCGTACGGGTATTCCCCGGCGGGGCAGCTCACGCTGCCCGAAGAAGCCCTGGTCACTACGGTGCGTGAGCTATGTTGAACGTCCGTGGGAGACGAAGGAGGCGCACCGGTGCCATCGCCGCAGCAGGCACGCGCACAGGCATCCGCGATCACCTCGGGGAAGGCCGCGCCCGAAGCGGAGGTCTCCCCCTCCGCCCAGCTCAGGGCGCTCTTCGACAGGCCCCGGCTGTCCCCGGGGCAGCGGCGCATCGCGCAGTACCTGATCGAGCACATCACCGAGGCGGCGTTCCTGTCGATCACGGATCTCGCGGACCGGGTCGGGGTGAGCCAGCCCTCGGTGACGCGGTTCGCCTCGGCCGTCGGCTTCAGCGGATACCCGGCGCTGCGGGAGAAGCTCCAGTCGATCGCGCTGGGCACCCTCGCCGTCGGCCCGTCGGAGGAAACGCACGGCAACGAACTGCAGGCGGCGGTCGACGCCGAGATCGAGAACCTGGAGAACCTGCGGCGGGACCTGGCCGACCCGAACGTGGTCATCGACATCGGCCGCAAGCTCTCCTCGTCCGCTCCGCTGACGGTCCTCGGGCTGCGCATCTCCGTCTCACTCGCCGAGTACTTCGCCTACGCCGCCCGCCGGATCCATCCGGACGTACGGCTCGTGACCCGGGGCGGCAGCGTCGCCTACGACGCGCTGCTGCAGTCGCGTGAGGCGGGAGGTACGTGGGTGCTGGCGTTCTCCATGCCCCGGCACGCCCAGGAGACCCTGACGGCCGTGCGGGTCGCGCGGGGCGCCGGGCTCAAGGTCGCCCTGATCACCGATCTGGCGCTCGGGCCGCTCGCGGACGAGGCCGACGTCGTCTTCGCCATCGGGACCGGGTCGCGACTGGTCTTCGACTCCTACGCGGCCCCGGGTGTGATGTGCTCGGCGCTGCTGCAGGCCATGACGGACGCGGATCCGGAGCGGACGCAGGGGCGGCTGGAGAAGTACGAGCAGGTCGCCGACCAGCACCAGTTCTTCCTCAGGGACTGAGCGGCACTCGGCGGACCTCACACCGGGAGCATCCACAACAAAGCGCGCATGAATGTTTTCATGCTCCTTGCAAACCGGATGGCATATATAAATACTGCTCACGGATCGCGACCCGGCTCTTCCGGATCCGTTCCGCACCCGTGGAGCCGGGTCCTACCCACTCCGGGGGCGCGGGCCGGGTGGGTGCCGTACTGGCCTCGCTCCTGGCCGGGGCCGGCGTGGGCGAGGTGGACGTGC
>NZ_JBEXSH010000414.1:0-7768 GCF_040613555.1 Streptomyces sp. NPDC006265 | reverse complement strand
TTCGCCGCGCGGGCGGCCCGCAGCAGCCGCTCCTGCTGCCCGGGCAGGCGCAGGGTCGCACGGTCCTCGGTCTCGCGGCCGTTGATGTACGGGTCGTTGCCCGCGACCACCACGACCACGTCCGCCGCAGCGGCGGCACGCGTCACCGCGTCCTCGCCGCGCTCGGCGACGACCAGCTCGAAGACCTCGGGATCTTCGTCGGCAACCTTCACGCCGTCGGCGGAGACACACACGTGCCGCCCCGTCCCCAGGTGCTTCAGGAGGTGCCCGTTCCCGTGCGGTTCCAGGCGGAACGTCTCCTGCACGATCCAGCCGCCCGGCTGGTCGGCGGAGGCGCGCAGGCAGCCGTCGTCGGCGACCGAGAGGTAGCGGCCGTCGGGGGCGCGCAAGGTCAGCACGCCCTCACCCCAGTCCGCGAGCGCCAGCTCGGTGCCGGCGGCGTCGGTCGTGAGTGCGGGCAGGTCGGTGCGGCCCCTGAGCAGCGCCGGGTCGAGCGCGCCCTCGGCGCCGCGCACCTCGTCGGCGGCCCCCTCGGCCGCCGGTACGTGCAGGAACGCACCCGCGGAGGTCTTCAGCCGGACCCGGTCCACGCCCTCCGCGAACTCCACCCGCTCCGCGCCGAACCGCTCGTACAGGCCCTCCAGCGGAGTCGAGCGGTGGATGAGCGTGCCGCTGTACCAGTCGAGCTTGCACTCGTCGGCGAGCGGCCCCACCACGGCGATCCGGGTGGCCGGGGCGAGCGGCAGCACCCCGTCGTTCTTGAGCAGCACGATCGCCTGCTCGGCGGCCTCCTGGGCGAGGGCGCGGTGCGCCGGGGTGTCGAACTCGCCGGTCGCGTCGTGCGGGTGGTCACCCGGGTCGAACTCGCCGAGCCGGAAACGGACCGACAGCTGACGGCGGACGGCCGTGTCGAGATCGGCCTCGGTCAGCAGGCCGCGCTCCAGGGCGCCGCGCAGCCGCCCGATCATCTGCGAGGAGTCCGTGCCGTGATCGGTGAAACTGTCGACGCCCGCGACGAGGGCGGCGGCGGTGGCCTCCTCGTGGGTGTCGAAGTAGTGCTCGGAGTCGACCAGGTTGCTCGGCGCCCCCGCGTCCGAGCAGACCAGCAGGTCTTCCTCTGTCCAGGTCCGCAGGTGCTCGGCCAGGTACGGGGAGACGTGGTTGGGACGGCCGTTGACCAGGTTGTACGCCGGCATCACCCCGGCCACCGCGCCCGCCTCGACGGTGTCGCGGAACGCCCGCAGGTCGTACTCGTGCAGCACGCGCGGGCGCACCGAGCTCGACGTCGTGGAGCGGTCCGTCTCGTTGTTGTGGGCCAGCCAGTGCTTCAGCACGGGCGCGGTGCGCCAGTAGGTGGGATGCTCGCCGCGCAGACCGTGCGTGTAGGCCGTCGCGATCGCCGAGGTGAGCTTCGGGTCCTCCGAGTAGCCCTCTTCGTTGCGGCCCCACAGCGGGTGGCGCAGCAGGTTGACCGTCGGGGACCAGACGTTCAGGCCGACCCGGTCGTCCTTGGCGCGCATCGCGCGGATCTCCCTGGACACCGCGTCGCCGACGCGCCGCACCAGCTCCGGGTTCCAGGTGGCGCCAAGGCCGACCGCCTGCGGGAACACCGTCGCCGGGCCCATCCACGCCACGCCGTGCAGCGCCTCCTGGCCGGTGCGGAAGGCGGCGACGCCGAGCCGTTCGACGGCCGGGGCGAACTGGTGCAGGAACGCGGTCTTCTCCTCCGGCGTGAGCCGCGACAGGAGGTCGTCGATCCGCTTCGCGAACGGCAGTCGCGGATCACGGAACGGTTCGGTGGATGGGGTGTGTGCGGTCACGTGGGGATCCCCTTGCGATGGATCGTGGAGACGCTTTCGAAGCGCTTCGATGCTGAGTGGCCGAGAGGTCGAGTGTCAAGGGAGCAGTGCCATGACTTCAAGCAGTGCATGAGGAAAGTCCCTTCTCGTACTGCGGAGGAAGTTTGTGAACGACCCTTGTGCGCCCTGGGGTGTTCACTTAACCTCACAGCAACATCGAAGCGCTTCGACTACGGCAAGCCCCGGTGGGTCGAAAGCTCGCTTCGGCTCAGCCAGTTCCACTCGAGACACCGCAGCCGACGGCCCTCCGCCGGGTGTCCTGGTGCGCCATGAAGGGTTGACGCAATGACGCCGAACGCCGCCTCCTCCGGACCGAGCCGGAGAAGTTTCCTCGCCTCCACGGCGGTCGCCACCGCGGCCGTGGCGGGCGGGATGCCGCTGCTTGCCGCGTGTGGCGGTTCGGACAGCGGCTCGAAGGACGGCACGACGTCCGGCAAGAGCGCCAAGAAGCTGCTGCCGGCCTACGTCGCGAGCAACGTGGTCTCGCCGGACATCCCGTCCAAGAACGGCTCGGCCATGGGCTTCACCGGCAAGCTCGACCTGGCCGACCTCAAGGCCTCGGTCCCGAAGAAGCTCGGCAAGGGCAGCCGCATCAAGATCATGTCGCCGTTCTGGGGCACGCCGCCGAAGGGCGACAACCCCTACTACACGACGATGAACGACCTGATCGGCGTCGACATCGCCTGGCAGAACCAGGACGGCAACACCTACGACGAGAAGCTGGGCGCGGTGCTCGCCTCCAGCGACCTGCCGGACGTCGTGGTCATCCCCAGCTGGAACATGGGCGGCAAGATACCCAGCGCCATCATCAGCAAGTTCGCCGACCTCGGCCCGTACCTGTCCGGGGACGCGATCAAGAAGTACCCGAACCTCGCGGCCATCCCGAGCGGCGCCTGGCAGTACTCCATCTTCGGCGGCAAGCTGCGCGGTCTGCCCCAGCCCGCTCCCGCCGTACCCGGCATCGTGCCCTTCTACCGCAAGGACGTCTTCGACAAGGAGGGCTACGAACTCCCCAGGTCTCCGGACGAGTTCCTCGCTCTCGCCAAGGAGATCAGCCGGCCCAGGGCCAAGGTGTGGGCCTGCGACGACATGAAGTGGTCCGCCTTCGAGTTCTTCGGTGTGCTCTCCGGCAGCGAGAAGCCGCTCGGCTGGAACCTCGCCGACGGCAAGATGGTCTACCGGGTCGAGACCGAGGAGTACCTCGAAGCTCTGGAGTGGGTGCGCAAGCTGTACGCGGCGGGTGTGGTCCACCCCGACGCGAGGGCGGTCCAGGGCACCGCGGGCGACCGGTTCACCGCCGGCCAGGTGCTGATCTACAACGACAACATCACGTCCTGGTGGGGCAAGATGGCCGAGCAGGCGGGCCAGAAGACCGACTTCCGCATCTCCGGCATGGACGTCTTCGGCGCCGACGGCGGCGACCCCGTCCTCTGGGCCGGCTCGCCCGCGGGCATCTTCGCCTTCGTCAACAAGAAGGCGTCCAAGGCCGTCGTCGAGGACATCCTGGCCGCCGCCAACGTCACCGCCGCCCCGTACGGCACCAAGGAGTACATGCTCACCAACTACGGGGTGGAGGGGACGCACTACACCGTCAAGGACGGGGTGCCCACCAAGAATGACAAGGGCAATCAGGAGGTCATCAACGCCTATGTGATGCTCGCCAGCCCCGCCCCGACCATCGCGCACCCGGACCTGCCGGACATCGCGAAGGAACAGGTGGAGTGGCAGCAGCGGATGGGCGCCTTCACCAAGAAGTCCACCTTCTGGGGCATGCAGATCACCGAACCGGCGCGCTACACCAACCTCTCCAACGACTTCGAACAGCTGGAGGACGACACCGTCCGCGGCCGCAAGAAGATCAGCGATGTGCAGCAGGCCGTCTCCGACTGGAAGAAGCAGGGCGGCGACAAGCTGCGGGACTGGTACCAGAAGCTGCACGACACCAACGGTTCGGCGCAGTGATCCGGCGCTGAGGCAAGGAGAAATCCGTGTCCAACAGCACGGTGCCGCGCAGCAGGGCCGAGGCGGAGACCACCGAGACGGCTTCCCGGGCGGCGGACGCCACCGGGGAGCGGCCGGGGAAGAGGAAACCCTCCGGCAAGCTGAGCCTCAGGCTGCGGTTCCGCCGCGACCGCACGCTGATCCTGATGACCCTGCCGGCCGTCGCGCTGGTCCTGGTCTTCAACTACATACCGATCCTGGGCAATGTCGTCGCCTTCCAGGAGTACGACCCCTACGTCAGCGACAACGGCTTCGTCGCGATGCTGGAGAGCCCCTGGGTGGGCGTCGAGCAGTTCGAGCGGATCTTCGCGGACTCGGCGTTCTGGGACGCCGTACGGAACACGCTCGTGCTGTTCGGCCTCCAGCTGGTGCTGTTCTTCCCCATCCCGATCGTGCTCGCGCTGCTCATCAACAGCGTGCTCAGGCCCCGGATCCGGGCGGTGTCGCAGGCGATCCTCTACCTGCCGCACTTCTTCTCCTGGGTGCTGGTGATCACCGTCTTCCAGCAGATCTTCGGCGGGGCGGGCATCATCGCGCAGACCCTCCGACAGCACGGCTACGAGGGCTTCGACCTCATGACCGACCCGGGGATCTTCAAGTTCCTGGTGACGTCGGAGGGCGTCTGGAAGGACGCGGGCTGGGGCATCATCGTCTTCCTCGCCGCACTCGCCTCGGTGAGCCCCGACCTCTACGAGGCGGCGGCCATGGACGGGGCCGGGCGCTGGCGCCGGATGTGGCACGTCACACTGCCCGCGCTGCGGCCCGTGATCGCCCTGCTGCTGGTGCTGCGCGTCGGTGACGCGCTCACCGTCGGCTTCGAGCAGATCCTGCTGCAACGCGACGCGGTGGGACCGGGGGCGGCGGAGGTCCTCGACACCTATGTGTGGTGGAACGGCGTCCGCAACCAGGACTTCAGCTACGCGGCGGCGGCCGGCCTGATCAAGGGCCTGGTGAGCGTGGCGCTCGTCCTCGCCGCGAACAAGGTGGCCCACTTCATGGGCGAGCAGGGGGTGTACAAGAAGTGACCGCCGTCATCGACAAGGCCGCCCTCGACGAGGCGGCGCGCGAACCCCGCTTCTGGGAGGCCCCGCCGCGGCCCGTCTGGGAGGAGGAGCCCAGCAAGGCCGGGGTCGCGGGCAAGGGCATCGTCCTGGCCGGCGCGTGCCTCGCGGTGCTCTTCCCGCTGTGGATCGTCATCGTCACCAGCCTGTCCTCGAAGCAGACCATCAACGCCGCCGGCGGCCTCGTGGTGATCCCCAAGGGCATCACCTTCGTCGCCTACCAGGAGCTGCTGAGCGGCGGGCAGGTGACCCGGGCCGCCATCGTCAGCGTGTGCGTCACCCTCGTCGGCACGGTGTTCTCCATGACGGTGTCGGTGCTGGCCGCCTACGGCCTGTCCCGCAGCGGGTCGCTGGGGCACCGCTGGCTGCTGATGACCCTGCTCGCGACGATGTTCTTCGGAGCCGGTCTCATCCCGACGTATCTGCTGGTGCAGTCGCTGGGCCTGACCGACACGTATCTCGCGCTGATCCTGCCGAGTGCGGTCAGCGTCTTCAACATCCTGGTGCTGCGGGCGTTCTTCATGAACATCTCGCCGGAGCTCGTCGACAGTGCGCGGATCGACGGGGCGGGGGACTGGCGGATCCTCTGGCAGATCGTCCTACCGCTGTCGCGGGCCGTCATCGCGGTGATCACGCTGTTCTACGCGGTGGGGTACTGGAGCGCCTGGTTCAACGCGTCGATCTACCTCAGCGACCAGGGCATGATGCCGCTGCAGAACGTCATGATCCAGCTGGTGCAGAAGCAGGAGGCGCCGGTGGGGGTGAGCCAGGCGATCAAGACCGGGCAGATCTCCGCGCTGGCGATCCAGATGGCCGTGATGGTGATGGCGTTGCTGCCGGTGGCCGTTATCTCGCCGTTCGTCCAGAAGCACTTCAAGAAGGGCATGCTCACCGGGGCCGTCAAGGGCTGACCGTAGGGCTGTCGGTTGTTCGTCGTCCGCGGCAGCCTCGAGGCTTGTCGCGCAGCTCCCCGCGCCCCTGAGGGCATCCACGTCCCCCTCTTTGCATGAACCGAGGTATGTCATGAGCACGTTTCACCTCAGCAGACGGTCCGTGCTGGCCGGGACCGCCGCCGTCGCCGCGGTCGTCTCCCTTCCGTCGATCCAGGGACAAGCCGCGGCCGTCCCACCCGCCAAGGGCGGATACCGCTGGCGCAACGCCGTCCAGGGTGGCACCGGGTTCATCACCGGGGTGCTGTTCCACCCCTCGGTGCGCGGGCTCGCCTACGCCCGGACCGACGTCGGCGGTGTCTACCGGTGGGACGATCGGACCGACCGGTGGATCCCGCTGACCGACCACATCGGCTGGGACGACTGGAACCTGCTCGGCGTCGAGGCCATGGCCGTCGACCCGGCCCATCCGAACCGGGTGTACCTCGCACTCGGCACGTACGCGCAGTCCTGGGCCGGCGACGGGGCCGTGCTGCGGTCGGAGGACCGCGGCGCGACCTGGAAGCGCACCGACCTCACCGTGAAGTTCGGGGCCAACGAGGACGGGCGGGGATGCGGTGAGCGGCTGCTGGTCGACCCGCGGGACAGTGACACGCTGTGGCTGGGCACCCGGCACGACGGGCTGCTCAAGTCGACCGACCGGGGCGCGACGTTCAAGGCCGTGAGCTTCCCGGCCGCGGCCTCCGCCACCGGCCAGGGCATCACGCTCCTGGTCGCCGCGGGCCGCAGCGTCTACGCCGGCTGGGGCGACTCCGACGGCACGGCCGGCAAGCCCAACCTGTATCGCACGACCGACGGTACGACCTGGGAGGCCGTTCCCAAGCAGCCCACCGGCACCGCCGCCAAGGTCCCGGTCCGGGCCGCGTACGACCGGCACACCCGTGAGCTGTACGTGACGTACGCCAACGCCCCCGGACCCAACGGCCAGTCGGACGGCAGCGTGCACAAGCTGCGTACCACCAACGGGAAGTGGACCGAGGTCACGCCGGTGAAGCCCGGCGGGACGACCGGCGACGGCGGGACAGACTCCTTCGGCTACGGCGGCATCGCCGTCGACGCCTGTCGCCCCGGCACCGTCGTCGTGTCCACCAACAACCGCTGGTCGCTGGTCGACACCCTGTACCGGACCACCGACGGCGGCCGCACCTGGAAGTCCCTGAAGGACAAGGCCGTTTTCGACGTCTCCGAGACGCCGTACCTCACCTTCGGCGCCGACAAGCCCAAGTTCGGCTGGTGGATCCAAGCCGTCGGGCTCGACCCGTTCGACTCCCGGCACGTCGTCTACGGCACCGGCTCGACCCTCTACGGCACCCGCGACCTCAAGCACTGGGCCCCGCAGATCCGAGGCCTGGAGGAGGCGTCCATACGCCAGCTGATCTCGCCGCCGACCGGCGAGGCGCACCTGCTCAGCGGGTCCGGGGACATCGGTGTGATGTACCACGAACGGCTCACGGCATCGCCGTCGCGCGGCATGGCGTCGAACCCGGTGTTCGGCACCGCGACCGGCCTCTCGCAGGCCGCCGCCAAGCCGTCGTACGTGGTCCGCGCCGGCTGGGGCGACAACGGCAACGGTGCCTTCTCGAACGACGGCGGCAAGACCTGGGCCCCCTTCAAGGCCCAGCCGGCCGTCGCCAAGACCGCGCCGGGACCGATCGCCACCAACGCCGACGGCAGCGTGCTGCTGTGGTCCTTCGGCACGGCCGACCCGGGCTGTCGCTCGGCGGACAACGGCGTCACCTGGGCCGAGGTCGACTCCTTCCCGAAGGGCGCCACGGCGGTCGCGGATCCCGTCGACCCGACCCGCTTCTACGCCTTCGACACCACGACCGGCACGCTCCACGCCAGCACCGACAGCGGCCGGACCTTCACCGCGCGGGCCACCGGCCTGAACTCGGGC
>NZ_JBEXSH010000413.1:0-7770 GCF_040613555.1 Streptomyces sp. NPDC006265 | reverse complement strand
CGGTCACCCTGCACATCGGTACCGCCGCCGTGCCGGTGACTGTACGCCCTTTCGGCGACGACACGGCGAGGCTGACCCTCGCTCGCCCCCTTCCCCTGCGGGTCGGCGATCGGGCGGTCCTTCGGGAACCGGGCGGACGGCGCCCACCGTGCGGGGTGACCGTGCTGGACGTCCGTCCGCCGCAGCTGACCCGGCGAGGATCGGCCCGGTGCAGGGCGGCCGAACTGGCGGGCATGACCGGCCGTCCGGACGGCCTCGGCGAACTGCGGCGGCGCAGACTCGTGCAGCGCTCCGAGCTGCTCGCCATGGGAGTGCCGCCCCCCACCGCGCCGGTCGCCGGCGACTGGCTGGCCGACCCGGACCACTGGGCGGCGCTGAGGGAGCGCGTGGCGGCCGAGGTGGAGCGCCACGCGGCACAGCACCCGCTGGAGCCCGGCCTGCCGACCGAGGCGGCCCGTCGGCTGCTCGGCCTGCCCGATCGCTCCCTGGTCGACGCGCTCGCCGAGACATCGGGAAAGGTGCAGCACCGGCAGGGCCGGTTGTACTGCCCGGGAGACGTCGGGCCGACCCTGCCGCCGGCCGTGCGGGCGGCCGTCGATGCCGTGCGGCGCGAGCTGGCGCGGGCCCCGTTCCGGGCCCCCGAGGCCGACCGGCTGGCCGCACTGGGCCTCACCCGAAAGACGGTCGCCGCCGCCGTGTCCGCGGGCGCGCTGCTGCGGGTCGGTGACGGCATCGTCCTGCTCCCGGACGCCGATGTGCGGGCCGCCGCCGTACTGCGCGGGATTCCCGAGCCGTTCACCGTCAGCGAGGCGCGCCGGGCCCTGGACACCACCCGTCGGGTGGCCGTACCGCTGCTGGAGTTCCTGGACGCCCGGGGGTACACGGAGCGCGTGGACGAGCAGCGCCGGCGGTGCCGGGCCGCCGTGGGAAGCGGAAGCGGAGGCGGACGGGAATCGAACCCGCCTGCCCGAGATCCTCGGGCACCTCGGTTTTGAAGACCGGGAGGGCCACCAGGCACCCACACGCCTCCGCACGACAGGCTAACCGAAGGGCGATCGACGCCAAAGGAGACCCGCGATGACCTCGACCCGCGAAGCCGCCGTACGACTCACCCAGTACGCACACGGCGGCGGCTGCGCCTGCAAGATCCCACCCGGTGAACTGGAGGACGTGCTCGGCGGACTGACCCAGCCCGTCACCACCGGCAGCGACATCCCTCTGCTGGTCGGGCTGGCCACGGGTGACGACGCGGCGGTCGTCACCTTGCCCGCGCGGGACGGCGGTGCGCCGGCCCAGGCCGTGGTGTCCACCGCCGACTTCTTCACGCCCGTCGTGGACGACCCCTACGACTGGGGACGCATCGCCGCGGCCAACGCCCTGTCGGACGTGTACGCGATGGGCGGCCGTCCGGTCCTCGCCGTCAACCTGCTGGCCTGGCCGCGTGACGTCCTGCCCTTCGACCTGGCCCGCGAGGTGCTGCGCGGGGGCCTCGACGTCGCCACCGAGGCGGGCTGCCACATGGGCGGCGGGCACAGCGTGGACGATCCGGAACCCAAGTACGGCATGGCCGTCACCGGCCTGGCCGATCCCGCACGCCTGCTGCGCAACGACGCCGGCCGGCCGGGCATGCCGCTGTCGCTGACCAAGCCCCTCGGCCTGGGCGTGCTGAACAACCGCCACAAGGCCACCGGCGAGCGGTTCGAGCAGGCCGTGGCCACCATGGTCGCGCTCAACCGTGAGGCGTCGGCGGCGGCCCTGGCGGCGGGGGCGACCTGCGCCACCGACATCACCGGCTTCGGCTTCCTGGGCCATCTGCACAAACTGGCCCGGGCCTCGGAGGTCACCGCGGTGGTGGACACCGCCGCCGTGCCCTACCTCGACGGGGCCCGGGAGGCGGTGCGGGACGGGTACGTCAGCGGTGGCACCCGGCGGAACCTGGACTGGGTGGCACCCTTCACCGACTTCGGCACCACCGACGCCGACACCCGTCTCCTCCTGGCCGACGCGCAGACCTCGGGCGGGCTGCTCGTCGCTGGGGAGGTGCCGGGCGCGCCGGTGGTGGGGGAACTCGTCCCGCGCGGCGCGCACTCGGTGCTGCTGCGCTGAGTCCCGCGCCGGTCAGAGCTCCCTGCCCGTGTGCTCGTCGATGCCCGCCCGGGCCCGGTAGACCTTCACCAGCTCCACGGCAGCCGGCCCCTTGGGGCGGCGTCCCGGCCGGATGTCCACGGCGAATGCCTTGGTCTCCTGGATGTGGGTGTTGGGGTCGAGGGACATGTGCAGCAGTTCGTTGGCCGCGTCGCCCGTGCTGTAGCCGTTGGGCCCCCAGTGGTAGGGGATCCCCACCTGGTGCAGGGTGCGTCCGTGCACGGTCAGGGCCGGCACGCGGTCGGTGACCAGCACCCGCGCCTCGATCACCCCCCGGGCGCTGACGATCATCGCCCAGCCGGTGTGCTCGAGACCGCGCTCGGCGGCCAGCTCGGGCGACACCTCGCAGAAGAACTCCGGCTGCAGCTCCGCCAGATAGGGCTGCCAGCGGGACATGCCGCCCGCCGTATGGTGCTCGGTGAGCCGGTACGTGGTCGCCACGTACGGGAACACCTCCGTGCCGGGCTCCCCGCCGCTGGGCTGGTAGCGATTGTCCGGGTGCGGCGGCATCAACTGCCGTACCGGATTGCGCTGCTGCCCGTACAGGAGGTTGGGGAACGGCGAGTCCTGCGGCTCGTAGTGCGTCGGCAGCGGGCCGTCGGTGAGTCCGGCGGGCACGTGCAGCCATGCCTTGCCGTCGGCCTGCATGATGAAGGCGTCCGTGCCGGAGAGCGCCTCGGGCCCGGTCGCGTCCCGCGGGGGCTGATGGTCGGGCGACTTGTCCGGCTTGAAGTCGGGGATGTCGTGGCCCGTCCACTGGCCCTTCTCGCCGTCCCACCAGATCAGCGCTTTGCGCTCGCTCCACGGCCTGCCTTCCGGATCGGCGGAGGCACGGTTGTACAGGATGCGGCGGTTGGCCGGCCAGGCCCAGCCCCACTCGTTCGCGATCCAGTCCTGCTGCTCACCCGGCTTGCGGCGCGCCGCCTGGTTGACGCCGTCGGCAAAGACACCGCAGTAGATCCAGCAGCCGCACGCGGTGGAGCCGTCGTCACTGAGCTGCTCGTACGAGGCCAGCGGACTGCCGTCGGACGCACGGCCGTTGATCTCCTCCAGGACCGTCCCGGCGTCCGGCTCGGCGTGCTGACCCTTGGTGGGGTAGTCCCAGGTCAGGTCGAGCACGGGCCGGTCCATCGGGTCGGTGGAACCGGCGAGCTTCTCCCGGACGATCCGCCCGAGGTGATAGGTGAACCACAGGTCGCTGCGGGCCTCGCCGGCCGGCTCGACGGCCTGGTGGTGCCACTGCAGCAGGCGCTGGGTGTTGGTGAAGGTGCCGTCCTTCTCGGTGTGCGCGGCGGCCGGCAGGAAGAACACCTCGGTGCCGATCTCCTCGGTGCGCAGCTCACCGGTCTCGATCTCCGGGCCGTCCTTCCACCAGGTGGCCGACTCGATGAGGGAGAAGTCGCGCACGACGAGCCAGTCGAGGTTCGCCATGCCCAGGCGCTGCATCTTGGCGTTGGCGGAGCCGACGGCGGGGTTCTCGCCCATGAGGAAGTAGCCCTTGCAGGGGCCCTCCAGTTGGGCCATCACGGTCTCGTAGGTGGAGTGGGAGCCCGTCAGGCGCGGCAGGTAGCCGAAGCAGAAGTCGTTGTCGGCGGTGGCCGCGTCGCCCCAGTACGCCTTCAGCAGGCTCACCAGGTAGGCGCGCATGTTGCCCCAGTACCCCTTGTGCGCCGCCTCGGCCTGGACGAAGGCGTCCAGGTCCTCGTTCTTGTGGGCGTGCGGCATCGGAATGTAGCCGGGCAGCAGGTTGAACAGGGTCGGGATGTCCGTGGAGCCCTGGATGGACGCATGCCCGCGCAGGGCGAGGATCCCGCCGCCGGGCCGGCCGATGTTGCCGAGCAGGCTCTGCAGGACCGCTGCCGCGCGGATGTACTGCACGCCCACGGTGTGCTGGGTCCAGCCCACCGCATAGGCGAAGGCCGTGGTCCGCTCGCGCCCGGAGTTGTCCGTGACCAGCTCGCACACCTGACGGAAGAGGTCCTGCGGCACCCCGCAGATCCGCTCGACCAGCTCCGGCGTGTAGCGGGCGTAGTGCCGCTTGAGCACCTGGAAGACGCAGCGCGGGTGCTGAAGGCTCTCGTCGCGGTCGGGCTCGCCCTCGCCGATGGCGGCGCCGCCCGAGCCGTGGGCCTCGCCGCGCCCTGCCTCCGACACAGAACTGCCGCCGTCGGTGCGCTCCTCGTACTCCTGGTCGCGCTGGCCCGACGCCGCCTGGACCTCCGTGCCCTCGTACTGCCAGCTGTCGTTGTCGTAGCTGCGGCTGTCGGCGTCGAGACCGGAGAAGACGCCGTCGAGGTCCTCGGTGTCACGGAAGTCCTCCCGCAGTACCACGGGGCCGTTGGTGTAGGCCACGACGTAGTCACGGAAGTACTTCTCGTGGTGCAGGACATAGTTGATGATCCCGCCGAGGAAGGCGATGTCCGTGCCCGCGCGCAGCGGCACGTGCAGGTCGGCCAGCGCGCTGGTGCGGGTGAAGCGCGGGTCGACGTGGATCACCTTCGCTCCGCGGGCCTTGGCCTCCATCACCCACTGGAAG
This sequence comes from Streptomyces sp. NPDC006265, assembly GCF_040613555.1. Classification (NCBI taxonomy): domain Bacteria; kingdom Bacillati; phylum Actinomycetota; class Actinomycetes; order Kitasatosporales; family Streptomycetaceae; genus Streptomyces; species Streptomyces sp. NPDC006265. Next base: position 3,089 of record NZ_JBEXSH010000413.1, on the reverse strand, counting down.
CCGACCGGATGGCACTCGGCCATGTTCGAGCCCTGGATGACGATGCAGTCCGAGTTCTGCAGGTCCTGCTGGAAGGTGGTCGCGCCGCCGCGGCCGAACGAGGTTCCCAGACCGGGAACGGTGGAGGAGTGTCAAACACGCGCCTGGTTCTCGATCTGGATGGCGCCCAGAGCGGTGAAGAGCTTCTTGATCAGGTAGTTCTCTTCGTTGTCGAGCGTGGCTCCGCCGAGGCTCGCGATGCCGAGGGTGCGCCGGGTGCGGATGCCGTCGACCTCCCACTGCCACCCGGCGCGACGGGCCCTGATCACCCGGTCGGCGATCATGTCCATCGCCGTGTCCAGGTCCAGCCGTTCCCAGTCGGTGCCGTGCGGGCGGCGGTAGAGGACGTGATGCTCGCGGGCGCTTCCGGTCGTCAGCTGCAGACTGGCCGAGCCCTTGGGGCACAGACGGCCACGGGAGACGGGGGAGTCGGGGTCGCCTTCGATCTGAGTGACCCGCTCGTTCTCCACGTAGACGTTCTGGCCGCAGCCCACGGCGCAATACGGGCACACCGACTTCACGACCCGGTCGGCGCTCGCGACCCGGGGAGTCAGATGCGCGGTGGCCTCGCTCTTGACGGCGGCCCCCCGACCCAGAGGGTCGGTGCCCTTGAGCTGGCGGTAGACCGGCCAGGAATCGATCCAGGTGCGCACGCCCATGACCTCCGCCCTTCGGTGGTGCCGGTGCGGTCTCTCAGCGGCAGCGGAGTACCCGCCGCGCGCCCGGCCAAACGGGCCCTGCCGAGGATTGACGGAGGGATGGCAGGGGACCCCGGGGGCGGTGTGTCAGCCCACGGGGCCGTTACGACATGACCGTAATGTCCGGGTGGTGTCGGTCCCGAGCAGTGTGACAGGAGTGATCGGATGGTTGTCGGGGTCCGTCATGGAACCGGAAGGGCGGCGCCGTGAGGCCACGAGACATCTTCGGCCATGTCTTCGCCCTGGAATCCCTCATCGCCGGTGTGGTGTTCGTCCTGCTGGGCTACGCGGCGGTCCGGCGGCGGGCGGGCCGGCGGTTCACCGCCTCGCCACGACCGGAGAGGCCCCGTTTGGGGAAGCGTTCTACGTGGGTGCGCTGGCCGCGATCGCCGTGGGCCTGGTGACCTGGACGGCGTGGCAGAACCACCGGGAGCACGAGACGGCCGGCTGCGCTCGCCCTGCTGGTGCCCGCGGGAGTGGAGTACTTCGCCATGGTCGGCACCATCGCCGGCGGCCGACCCCGCTTCCCCACACCGATGCTGTTCGCGCTGGCGTTCATCCCGCAGTTCCTGATCGGCGGACTCACCGGCATCATGGTCGGCACCCCGGTGATCGACTACCACGTCACCGACAGCTACTTCGTCGTCGCCCACCTGCACTACGTGCTGTTCGCCGGCAGCGCCTTCGGTCTCTTCACCGTGGTCTACTTCTGGTTCCCGAAGGTGACCGGCGTGATGCCGAGCAAGCGGCTGAGCCGCCTGCACTTCTGGCTGCTGGTGATCGGCACCAACCTGGCCTTCCTGCCGATTCGCCCTCGGCTACCTGGGCATGCCGCGCCGCGTCGTCACCTACGCGTCCTTCGACGGCTTCGGCACACTGAACCTGCTGTCCAGCTGCGGCGCGGCCTTCCTCGCCGCGGCCATGACGGTGTTCATCGTGAACATCCTCTGGGCCCTGCGGAAGAAGGCACTGGGTCGTGCCGAGCCGGCCGGCGACGACCCGTGGGAGGCGCACACGCTGGAGTGGGCCACCACCTCGCCGCCGCCCCGGCTGAACTTCACCCCGGACCACCCGGTGCCTCCCGTCACCAGCTTCGCCCCGCTGCTCGACCTGCGGCAGCGGGACGCGCGCAAGGCGTCCCCGGCGGCGGAGGGGAACGGATCGTGAGGCGGCACGTCTCGTTCCTGGTGGTCGCGGGCTGGGGCGGACTCAACGCCGTACTCCTGTCCGTCCTGGCGGTCTACGGCGAGAACTCCCTGGTCTTCTGGCTGTGGGGCGGCGTCGTGGCGCTGCTGGAACTGCTCGCCTCCTCGCGGTGCTCGCCTCCTCGCGCTCGGGCGCCGAGGAACAGGTGAGGTACCGGGGTGCCGGATCACGGGGCCGCCGCGGCGGTGCCCGCCGGTTTCGGGGGTGCGTTCGTCGCGCTGGCCTTCGTTTACGGCCTGTGGCTGCCGGTCGTCGCCGTCCCCCTGCTCGCAGCGGCGGCCGTGATGGCCGTGCGGGGCACGACCCCCAGGGAGGAGTGAGGCTGTGCACCACTCCACGCACACGGGCGGGCTGTCGTCCGTGGTAATGATGGCCTGCTCGGGTCTCGTCCTGGCGGTCGTGCTGCCGGCAGTGGGGTGGGGCGGGCGACGGTCGCCGTGGTGGGAGCGGGTGAGCGTGCACCCGGGCATCGCCCTGTCACTGTTGTTGGCGGCGCACGCCTGGGCCGTGCTCGGGGAGCTGATCCCCGCCGTGCCGACAGGGTGGGCCCTGGGTCAGCGAGCCGGTCCTGATCGTGGCCGGAGTGCTCTTCTGGATCCCCGTGCTGGCCCGCACCCGCCACCGCCTCGGCGACGTCGGCCGCTGCCTCTACCTGTTCCTGGCCGCGCCGCTGCTGGACCTGCCCGCGGTCGGCGTCATCGCGGCGGGGCACTCGGCCGGGGGACTGACCATGATCGTGGCCATGCTGCCGATCGGGGTCCTCGCGGCGGCGCTCACCTGGGAGTGGGTCAACCGGGAGGAGCGGCTGGCGGCGGACCCCGTCACCGCACCGACGGATGGTGACACCCATGCCCGGTGACCTTCGGCCGAGCGTCCTCGTCCTCGACGTCGACGAGACGGTGACCGACATGAGCCCACTCGCGGCGCGACTGGAGGACGTGGGGCTGCCCGGACGGCTGCTGCCGACCTGGTTCGCGGGCGTGCTCCGCGACGGCATGGCCGTCACCCTCGCCGGTGGCACGGTCACTTTCGCCGCGGTCGCCCGGGACGGACTGCGGACCCTCCTCGCGCAGGAAGGAGGATTCGGATCCAGCGCGGCCGCCAGGCGGAAGTGGCGCTTCGCCTGGTCGGGACGGCCCTGACGCT
>NZ_JBEXSH010000412.1:0-7774 GCF_040613555.1 Streptomyces sp. NPDC006265 | reverse complement strand
CGGGGCGCTCGTCGACAAGTCCCTCGTCGTGGCGGCGCCCAGCGGGGACGACGGCTCCTCCGGCATGCGCTACCGGCTGCTGGAGACCATCCACGTCTCGATCAGGTCCGGGGTGAACACGTCACCCTGGAGCAGGAACTCGTGGTCGGCTTCCAGGCGGTCCAGGACCGCGCCGAGGGAGGTCGGGACCTGCGCGACGTTCGCGTGCTCCTCGGGCGCCAGTTCGTACAGGTCCTTGTCGATCGGCTCGGCCGGCTCGATCTTGTTCTTGATGCCGTCGAGGCCCGCCAGCAGCAGCGCCGAGAAGGCCAGGTACGGGTTGCCGGAGGCGTCGGGCGCGCGGAACTCGACGCGCTTGGCCTTCGGGTTGGAGCCCGTGATCGGGATACGCATCGCGGCGGAGCGGTTGCGCTGCGAGTACACCAGGTTCACCGGCGCCTCGAAGCCCGGCACCAGGCGGTGGTACGAGTTCACCGTCGGGTTGGTGAACGCCAGCAGCGACGGGGCGTGCTTGAGGATGCCGCCGATGTAGTAGCGGGCGGTGTCCGACAGGCCCGCGTAACCGGCCTCGTCGTAGAAGAGCGGCTGGCCGCCGGTCCACAGCGACTGGTGGACGTGCATGCCCGAGCCGTTGTCACCGAAGATCGGCTTCGGCATGAAGGTCGCGGTCTTGCCGTTCTGCCAGGCCACGTTCTTCACGATGTACTTGAAGAGCTGGAGGTCGTCGGCGGCGGCGAGCAGCGTGTTGAACTTGTAGTTGATCTCGGCCTGGCCGGCGGTGCCCACCTCGTGGTGCTGGCGCTCGACCTGCAGGCCGGCGCGGTCCAGCTCGAGGGAGATCTGGGCCCGCAGGTCGGCGAAGTGGTCGACCGGCGGGACCGGGAAGTAGCCGCCCTTGTAGCGGACCTTGTAACCACGGTTGTTCTCGAGGGCGCCGGTGTTCCAGGCGCCGGCCTCGGAGTCGATGTGGTAGAAGGACTCGTTCGCGCTGGTCGCGAAGCGGACGGAGTCGAAGACGTAGAACTCGGCCTCGGGACCGAAGTACGCCGTGTCGGCGATGCCGGTCGACGCGAGGTAGGCCTCGGCCTTCTTCGCCACGTTGCGCGGGTCACGGGAGTACTGCTCACCCGTGATCGGGTCGTGGATGAAGAAGTTGATGTTGACCGTCTTGTCGCGGCGGAACGGGTCGACCCGGGCGGTCGACAGGTCCGCGCGCAGCGCCATGTCGGACTCGTGGATGGCCTGGAAGCCGCGGATCGAGGAGCCGTCGAAGGCGAGCTCCTCGGCCGGGTCGAAGGCCGATGCAGGGATCGTGAAGTGCTGCATCACGCCCGGCAGGTCGCAGAAGCGGACGTCGATGAACTTGACGTCCTCGTCCGCGATGAACTTCTTGGCCTCGTCGGCGTTCTGGAACATCCAGCTCCTCCTACTCCCGACCGTCCCGCCGGGGTGGTAGTTCGTTCGTGCGGCCAGTGCGGGTGGCACACGCTGACCTCGACCCTAGGGACGGGTGGTTTCTCGGGCGTGACTCGTTTGTTTCGCACAAGTTAACCGGCTCACCCTCCACCGTAGCCCGGACACACCCCGCCGTGCCCCGGTCATTTACGGGCGCAGTACCGTGGACGGGTGGACAACAGGCAAGCACTCGGATCGTGGCTCTCCGGACCCCGCGCGGCCGCGGAAGAGGCCGGTGCCGACTTCGGATACCGGGGCGAGCAGCTCGGTCTGCCCGAGGAGGGACCCGGCTCGATCGCCCGCCCGGGCCGCCGGATCGGTGCCCTCGCCGTCGACTGGGGTCTGTGTCTCCTGATCGCATACGGTCTCATCACGCAGAGCTACAACGAGGCGGCCCAGATCTGGGCGCCGCTCATCATGTTCGCACTGATGGTCCTCACGGTCGGTTCGGTCGGCTTCACTCCGGGCAAGCGCCTGTTCGGCCTGCGGGTGCTCGCCCTGGACACCGGCCGGGTCAGCCCGTGGCGCGCCGCACTGCGCACGGTCCTGCTCTTCCTCGCGATCCCCGCGCTGATCTGGGACCGCGACGGCCGCGGCCTGCACGACCGGCTGGCGGGCACGATCGAGGTCCGCACCTGACCCGAACGTCCGGTGTTGACCTGAACGCCGGACCCGCACGGACACGAACGAGGGGCGCCCGGTGTGATCCGGGCGCCCCTCGTTCATGTGGTGTGCGGGTGTCAGCGAGTCTTCGGCCCGCCCTTCGGCAGCCGCATGCCCTTCGGCATCGGCCCCTTCGGCAGCGGCATGTTGCTCATCAGATCACCGAGGGCGCGCAGCCGGTCGTTGGTGGCCGTGACCTGCGGGCCGGTCAGCACGCGCGGGAGCTTGAGCATGGTCGTCCGCAGCTTCTTCAGCTCGACCTGGCCCTCTCCGGTGCCCACGACCAGGTCGTGCACCGGGACGTCCGCGACGATGCGGTTCATCTTCCGCTTCTCGGCGGCCAGCAGGGTCTTCACCCGGTTCGGGTTGCCCTCGGCGACCAGCACGATGCCGGCCTTGCCGACCGCGCGGTGCACCACGTCCTGGTTGCGGTTCATCGCCACCGCGGGGGCCGTCGTCCAGCCCCGGCCGATGTTGTCGAGCACCGCCGCCGCGGCGCCGGGCTGTCCCTCCATCTGCCCGAAGGCGGCCCGCTCGGCCCGGCGCCCGAACACGATCGCCGACGCGAGGAAGGCGAGCAGCAGGCCCAGGATGCCGAGATAGATGGGGTGACCGATCAAGAAACCGATCGCGAGGAAGACACCGAAGGTGACGATTCCGACTGCCGCGAGTACAAGGCCGATCTTCTTGTCGGCCTTGCGGGTCATCTTGTAGGTCAGAGCGATCTGCTTCAGTCGCCCGGGGTTCGCAGCGTCCGCTGCAGGTTCCTTCCTCGCCATGCCCCGAAGTCTACGTGGCCCCACAAGCGCCGACGACGGCAGTGCCCGCGGGAGCCCCTGGGGGAGGGCCGGAGGGTCAGGGACGGACGGACAGGGACTGCTCGATGACGCGCTGCGTCTCGACCCGGTCCTTGGCGCGACGGCGGTCCTCCAGCACGGAGGTCCAGGCGTTGCGGCGGGCGGTGCGCTGACCACTGCTCATCAGCAGCGACTCGACGGCGCGCAGTGCGGTCGTGAAGGACGGAATCGCGGTGGCGCGGACGGGCGGCGCGGCCTGCATGGGTGAGGTCCCCCCTCGGGTGATGGGTGTACGTGCTGTGAGTTCAGCGTCACTGATTGGTGTTACCAGGGCGTGACCGGCCGGTCAAACACCCATGAAGCCCTGGCGGGGAATGGCGGAACGCCGACGCGGTCCTGACATGTGCCCTCATCTGCGAGGACGGTCAGGACCGCGGCAAATCGGTCACTACCGGCGGGTAGTCTCTTGTGCGCGAATTCACACGCTTGTCTCGACCCTTGATGGGCAGGGGTGGTGACGGTCCGTCAGACGGCCTGCGCCGCGATATGCCCGTCTCGCTTCTCCATGGCCATCTGGTAGAGCCGCCCGGCGCGGTACGAGGAGCGCACCAGCGGTCCGGACATCACGCCGGAAAAGCCGATCTGCTCGGCCTCCTCCTTCAGCTCCACGAACTCGTGGGGCTTCACCCAGCGCTCCACCGGGTGGTGACGCACGGAGGGCCGCAGGTACTGCGTGATGGTGACCAGCTCGCAGCCCGCCTCGTGCAGCTGCTTCAGCGCCTCGCTGACCTCTTCGCGGGTCTCGCCCATGCCGAGGATGAGGTTCGACTTGGTGACCAGGCCGTAGTCGCGCGCGTCGGTGATCACCTTCAGGGAGCGCTCGTAGCGGAAGCCGGGGCGGATGCGCTTGAAGATCCGCGGGACCGTCTCGACGTTGTGCGCGAAGACCTCGGGCCGGGAGGAGAAGACCTCCTCCAGCTGCTCGGGGGCCGCGTTGAAGTCGGGCGCCAGTAGCTCGACCTTGGTGCGGCCGGCCTCGCGGCCCGCGGTCTGCTGGTGGATCTGGCGCACGGTCTCGGCGTACAGCCAGGCGCCGCCGTCCTCCAGGTCGTCGCGGGCGACGCCGGTGATCGTGGCGTAGTTCAGGTCCATCGTGACCACGGACTCGCCGACGCGGCGGGGCTCGTCGCGGTCGAGCGCCTCGGGCTTGCCGGTGTCGATCTGGCAGAAGTCGCAGCGCCGGGTGCACTGGTCGCCACCGATGAGGAAGGTGGCCTCCCGGTCCTCCCAGCACTCGTAGATGTTGGGGCAGCCGGCTTCCTGGCAGACCGTGTGCAGGCCCTCGCTCTTCACGAGCTTCTGCATCGCGGTGTACTCGGGGCCCATTTTCGCCCGGGTCTTGATCCACTCGGGCTTGCGCTCGATGGGGGTCTGGCTGTTGCGGACCTCCAGGCGCAGCATCTTGCGTCCGTCGGGTGCGACTGCGGACACGACCGGCTCCCTAGCGATTGATTCTTCGGCGTCCTCAAGGGTACGCCCGTTGATTTGAAAGCCTGCGGCGGTGCTGGCCCCTTCAGCTCCCGCGCGGGCCGATTTATGCCGCGGGGGTCTTCTCGATCTCCCGCGGCTTCAGCTCCGCGCTCTCCAGGACGTCCCGCAGATGCCGTTCCACGACCGGCAGGACCTCCTCGATCGTCACGTCCCGGCCGAGCTCGCCGGCCAGCGAGGCGACGCCCGCGTCGCGGATGCCGCAGGGGATGATCCGGTCGAACCACTTGTTGTCGGGGTTCACGTTGAGTGCGAAGCCGTGCATGGTGACGCCCTTGGCCACGCGGATGCCGATGGCGGCGATCTTGCGGTCCTCGCGGCGCTGGCCCGCGTTGGACGGCGCGTACTCCGGGCCGTTCATGCGCGGGTCGAACTCCTCGTCGTGCAGCCGGGGGTCGAAGTCCAGCGACAGCCCGCCGAGCGCGGGGCGCTGCTCGACCGGGTCGCCCAGGATCCACACGCCGCTGCGGCCCTCGACCCGGCTCGTCTCCAGGCCGAACTCCGCGCAGGCGCGGATCAGGGCCTCCTCGAGGCGGCGCACGTGCGCCACGACGTCCACCGGGCGCGGGAGCTTCTGGATGGGGTAGCCCACCAGCTGGCCGGGGCCGTGCCAGGTGATCTTGCCGCCGCGGTCCACGTCGATGACCGGCGTGCCGTCGAGGGGGCGCTCGTTGTCCGCCGTGCGCCGCCCGGCCGTGTAGACCGGGGGGTGCTCCAGAAGCAGCACGGTGTCGGGGATCTCGTCGGCGAAGCGCGCCGCATGCACCCGGCGCTGCTCGTCCCACGCCTCCTGGTACTCGACGGCCTCGTCACCGAACCCCATGCGGACGAACCGCAACTCACTCACGGCAAGCGCCTCCCTCGAATGGGTGTGTCAGGCACGTAACGCGCCCAAGTCACTGTACGTCCGGCCCGGACGCGTCAGCCCCGAGACCAATCCTCACACGATCGGATGAATGTCCGTGAAAATGTGTGATGGGGTGTTTACTCTCCGCTACATTCGCGCCGTCCCAGCAAGCCAAAAGGCCTGCTCACAGGCAATCCGGCACATCACCAACACCGGAAGGCAGGAGACCGCACCGCACCATGACGGAACGACCCGCGCAGCGCACCCCCAACCGACAGCTCGCCGCGCTCATCGCAGAAGCGGGGTTCTCCAACGCGGGACTCGCCCGTCGCGTGGACCAGCTCGGTCTCGAACACGGGCTCGACCTGAGATACGACAAGACATCCGTCACCCGGTGGCTGCGCGGTCAGCAGCCCAGGGGCACCACGCCGGCCCTGATCGCCGAGGTCTTCACCCGGCGTCTGGGCCGCCGCCTCACCGCCCAGGACCTCGGCCTGGACGCCTGCGCCCCCGTGTACGCGGGGCTGGAGTTCGCCGCCACCCCCGAAGAGGCCGTCGACATCGTCAGCGGGCTGTGGCGCAAGGACTCCGGCAGCCACGCCGAGCTCCGCAAGATCTCCTTCACCCCGGCCGGGCTCGTCGTGCCCAGTCGGGACTGGCTGATCGGCCGGGCCGACGAGAAGGTCGCCCGGGGCGAGCCGGCCCCCGCCCGCATCCCGGCTCAGGGCCGCCCCGCCCTGCGCCCCACCACGGCCACGGCCGAGCCGGGTGTGCCGTCCCTGCCCCGCCGGCGCGGCCAGGCCGAACGCGGGCCCGGTCAGAAGGTCACCGCCGGCGACATCGCCGCTCTGCGCTCGGTCGGCGAGCTGTTCCGCACCCTCGACGACGCCTACGGCGGCGGCCACGCCCGCCAGGCCCTCGTGCGCTACCTGGAGCACGAGTGCGAGCCCATGCTGCGCGGCAGCTACGGCGAGCAGACCGGCCGCCGGCTGTTCGCGGCCGCCGCCGACCTGACCCGGCTCGCGGGCTGGACGTCGTACGACATCGCGGCGCACGGACTCGCCCAGCGCTACTTCGTCCAGGCGCTGCGGCTCGCCCAGGCGGCCGGGGACCGCACGTACGGGGCCTTTGTGCTGGTCACCATGAGCCGTCAGGCCGTCTACCTCGGGCACGGGCGGGAGGCCGTCCAGCTCGCCCGCGTGGCCCAGCAGGGCGTCGGCACCTCCGGGCCGCCCGTCGTCCAGGCCCTGCTGCACGCCTGTGAGGCGCGTGGGCACGGGGTGCTCGGCGAGGTCCGGGCCTGCACCGCCGCGCTGGTCCGCGCCGAACGGGCCCTGGATACGGCCCGGCCCGGCGACGACGTCCCGCACTGGGCGAAGTTCTTCGACGAGGCTCAGCTCGCCGACGAGTTCGGCCACTGCCACCGCGACCTCCAGCAGTTCCGCGCCGCCGCCCAGCACGCGGAACGCTCACTCCAGCTGCGGGCCCCCTCGTTCGCCCGCAGCCGGCTCTTCTGCCGGGTGGTCCTCGCCACCGCCCGCCTGGGCCTCGGCGAACTCGACCAGGCCTGCCAGCTCGCCGCGGAAGCGGCAGGCCAGGCAGCGGAGATGCGCTCGGTACGGGCGGTGGAGTACGTGCGGGACTTCGAGCGACGACTGGAGCCGTACAAGGACGCCGCCCCGGTGCGTAGTTACCGCGACAAGGTAGCGGCTTTGGGGTGAGGTGCCTGGGGGCGCGGGGCTGTGTCGATGTGCGGCTCCGCCGCGTGGGCGCGACAAGCCACAGCGCCCCCGCACCCGAACAACCACCTACGCGGCCCTCGGAACAGTCGGCACAGGATCGGCAACGTGCATCGACCGCCCCGCCCCGAGGTCCGCCAGAATCGCCGCCGACGCCCGATGCCCGGAGTGCAAAGCGCCCTGGACCGTGCTGGTGTCCCGGTGATCCCCGCACACATACAGCCCGGCGATCAACCGCACCGGCCGCCGCAGATCATGGGGCGGCCGCATCGCCGGCACCGCCTCCGCCGTCTGGTGCACGGCCAGCGTCTCCCACCGGGCCGTCGGCACCCCGTACAACCGCGCCAGATGCATCCGCACCGCCGTGTCGACTTCCCCAGGAGGCCGCCCGAGCACCGTGGACGACACCAGCGCCCGTCCCGCCGGAGCCCGGGACGGATCGACGTCACTGACCACCGCCGTGTGCGCGACCGGCCCGCCGAGATCCGCGTCGAGAAGCAAGGACGCCCCCGTCGCCGGCGGCTCGTCCGTCGTGTGGTGCACGACCGTCACCGGATGGAACTCCGGCACCCGCAACCCGGGCAGCAGCTCGGCCGCGGCGCGCGCACCCGTCGCCACCAGGACCGCCCGGCACCGGATGTCACCGTGCTCCGCGGTCGTCACCGACGTCGTCGAGACGGAGGTGACGCGCACGCCGGTGAGGACCGTGCCCGGCGGAAGGGCGC
>NZ_JBEXSH010000411.1:0-7807 GCF_040613555.1 Streptomyces sp. NPDC006265 | reverse complement strand
AGGGCTTCCAGGGCACCCGGCGCGGCGTCCGCGACGGCCGTGCGGTCGAGGACGACCTTCCCCCCGGCGTCGATCCGGCGCATCGGCCGGTCCTCGTCCGTGGTGTACGTGGTGCGCAGCGCGGCGTGTCGCTCCACCACCCGGTCGAGCGCTTGTTGCAGGGCGTCCGGGTCGACGTCGTCGGGGAGGCGTACGGCGCCCGCGACGTTGTAGGCGGCGCCGCAACCGGTGACGTGGTCGAGGAACCACAGGCCGCGTTCGCCGTGGCTCAGCTCGTCGGGCGAGACGTCGGGGGCGGTGGCGTCGGGTACGACCGTATCCCCGGCGTCCTCGACGGAGGCGACCACGGCGGCGAGGACGTCGCGGACCGGGGCGCCGTGCATGGCCTCGTATCCGAGTTCGACGTCGAAGGCCTTCTCCACCTCGTGCTGGATCTCCAGGAGGTCGAGGGAGTCGAGGCCGAGTGCGGGGCCGGACCTGCCGAGGTCCAGGGCGGCGGGATCACCGCCCACGCGCCGCGCGATGGCCGCCCGCAGGAACGACTCCACCGCCCGAGGTGTGCGTGCCTGGTCCGGTCCCGCGGTGGCGGTGGCCGGGCCGGAGACGTCGTCCTGGCCGTATTCGTGGACGCCCAGCACGGCGAGCGTGCCGGCCAGATACTGCTCGCGGGCCGCGAACCGCTGGATCTTGCCGCTCGATGTGCGGGGCAGCCGCCCCGGCCGTACCAACGCGAAGGCGTGCGGGGCGATGAGGTGGTTCTCTCCGACAGCGGCCCGCACCGCCGCCGCGACCTCCCGCACGTCGGCGTCGCGGGCGACCCGCTCGGCCTCGTGTGCGACAACCAGCACCTCCTGGCCGTCGACGGGGACGGTGAAGCAAGCCCCGCCGTTGTGCCTGAGTGCCGGGTGGGACCGGAAGGCGGTGAGCTCGATGTCCTGCGGGTAGTGGTTCACCCCGCGCAGGATGATCAGGTCCTTGATGCGGCCGGAGACGAACAGCTCGCCGTCGACGACGTAGCCGAGGTCGCCGGTGCGCAGGAAGGGGCCGTCCTCAGAGCCCTCGATGCGAGCGCCGAACACCTCCGCGCTGGTCTCGGGGCGCTGCCAGTAGCCCTGGGCGACGCTCGGGCCGCCGACCCAGATCTCCCCGACCTCTCCTTCGGCGCAGCGCCGGCGCGTCTCGGGGTCGACGATGGCCAGTTCCTGTTCCGGGGAGGGCTGTCCGCAGCCCACCACGGGGTCGGCGCCCTCGATCTCGCGCACCACGGGGGCCGCCTTGGGCGAGCCGCCGGTGACGATGAGGGTTCCCTCGGCCAGTCCGTAGCAGGGGTAGAACGCCTCGCGGCGGAAACCGGTGGGCGCCAGGAAGTCGGCGAAGGCGTCCATGACATCGGCGCGGACGGGCTCGGCTCCGTTGAAGGCGACCTGCCAGCAGCTGAGGTCCAGGCCCTCCAGTTGCTCGGGGCGTATCTTGCGCAGGCACAGCTCGTAGCCGAAGTTCGGCCCGCCGCTGGTCGTGGCCCGGTGGTCGGAGATGGTGCGCAGCCAGCGCAGGGGGTCGGCGGCGAACACCATCGGCGGCATCAGCACCGTCGGGTATCCGGTGTACAGAGGCTGCAGGATGCCGCCGATGAGGCCCATGTCGTGGTAGGGCGGCAGCCAGATGACGGTCTTGCTGTCGGGTGTGAGCTCGAAGAACCGCTCGATGTCACCGCCGTTGTGCAGCAGGTTCCCGTGGCTGACCATCACCCCCTTGGGGGTGCCGGTGGAGCCGGAGGTGTACTGGAGGAAGGCGAGCGCGTCGCGGGGCGCCGGCTCCGGCCGCCAGCCGGCCTCCGGCGTCACGTCGGTGTCCACCCCGATCCACCGGAGCGTGCCCAGCAGGGGGTTGGTCTCGACGAAGGCGTCGCGCTGCCCCGCGACGGCCCCGAGGGTCAGGGCCGCGGTCGGGCGGGCGTCGGAGACGATCGCCTCCAGCCGGGACAGGCTGCGGACCAGACTCGCCCCGTTCGGCGGGTACACGGGGACGGCGATGACCTCGGCGTAGAGGCATCCGAAGAACGAGGCGACGTAGTCGAGTCCAGGCGGCAGGACGATCACCACCCGTTCCCCCGGAGCGCAGTGCCTCCGCAGGGTCGCGCCGATCTCCCGGGCCCGGGCGTCCAGTTCGCCGTAGGTCCAGGAGACCTCGCGGTCGCGCTCCAGGAAGGTGTAGGCGACGGAGTCGGGTTGCTCCGCGGAGCGACGCAGCAACAGATCGGTGAGCGAGTCGGCGACGCGGCTCGCAGGCCGTCCACTGTTCATCGAGGTTGGTCCTTCCCCCGTGATCGAGGTGTTGTCTGCGGCGGCCGGATCTGCGGCCCGTGCGACGTTCCGGTCGGTGGTCAGCCGCGGCCGACGACCTGCCTGGCGTACTGGCCGAGCATGGACTGCTGGATCTGGGTGGTGCCCTCGATGATCTCCATGACCTTGGCGTCCCTGAAGTGCCGTTCCACCTGGCCTGGCGTGCCGATGCCCTGCGCTCCCTGGATCTGCACGGCGTCGGCGGCGGCCCGGTTGGCCAGCAGTGAGGCCCGGTACTTGGCCATGAGGGTGAGGTTGACCGCGTCCGCCTCGTTCTGGTCCTTGCTCAGTCCGGCCTGGTGGCAGAGGGCTCTGGTCGCGGTGATGTCGGTGACCATGTCGGCGAGCATCCGCCGCACCAGTTGGTGGTCGCTGATCGGCCCGCCGTACTGGTGGCGTGCGTCGGCGTGACGGACCGAGGCTTCCATGCACGCCTGGGCCAGTCCGACCGATCCCCACGCGGTGCTGAAGCGGCCCAGGTCGAGGGAGGAGGAGGCGATGAAGGTCAGGCCCATGCCGGGCCGGCCCACGAGTGCCCCGGCGGGGATGCGGCAGTCGTCGAAGACAAGCTCACCGAGCATGGAACCCCGCAGGCCCAGCAGGCCGTTGAGGGCGTTGACGGTGAGGCCGGGGGTGTCCCGCTCGACCAGGAACGCGGTGTGCTTGCCGTCCAACTTGGCGAACACGAGGAACAGGTCCGCGATCTGGCCGAAGCTGATCCACTTCTTGCTCCCGCGCAGTACGAAGCCGTCCTGCCCGTCCGGGGAGGCGACGGGATCGGCGTCCATCTCGATGGAGGCCGCGTCGGAGCCGATGCCCGGTTCGGTGAGGGCGAAGGCGGCGAGCGTCTCGCCGCGGCGGATCGGACCGATCCAGCGGTCCCGCTGCTCGGCGGTCCCCCAGCGGTCGAGCGCCTGGGCCACCATGTCCTCGACCGCGACGAAGTTGCGGATGTTCTGGCACGCGCGGCCGAGCTCCTCGCTCAGCAGCCCGTACGTCACCCAGTCCATGCCGCCGCCCCCGTTGTCCGCGCGCACGGGCGCCGCGAGGCAGCCCTCGTCGGCGAGCGCGCGCACCACGTCCGTGGAGATCGCCTGTTCGGCGTCGAACGCGGCGGCGTGCGGAAGGATCTCCTTCTCGGCGAAGAGCTTGAACCGGCTCCGGGCCGCCCGCTGGTCCGGAGACAATTGGACGATCACAAACAAGCACCACCTTGTGTCACGAGCGGAGGAGTGGAGCGCCGCGCCGCATCGGACGCGCGCGAGCCGAGCGTCATCGGTCGGGATGACGCTCGTGGGAGTGAGGAGGAAACGGGGTGGGTCACCGGGCGCCGAGGCGGTATCGCTCGGCGTCTCATCGGTGTCGGCGTCACCGCCGGGATGGTGCTCCGCCCGACCCGCCGGCTGGGCCGTTCAGTCGGGCGACCTGCACAGACACGTGTGCAGTCTGGATTTCATATTCTTAGCCGCCGGACCGGAAGTCAAGGGTCGGCTTGCCGCCCTCACGGCCCTGACGGCCCACATCAGCCCACGGACTGGAGCACATCGGCCTCGTAGTAGTAGACCCGGCGGCCGTTCGCGCGGCGCCGCCAACTGTTCACCGATGCCAGCCGGTAGACGTTGCTGGTGGACAGGCCCCACAGCTTGGAGACCTCTACGACGGTGAGCCACCGCTCGCCGCCCGAGGAGTTCTGCCGGCTCACTCGCCGGTCCAGTTCGCGCCAGCGGTGCGCGGGCCAGGTGTGCTCGGGGTCGATGTCGCAGCGCAGTTCGCTCGGCAGGAGCTGTTCGTGCGACTGGATCACGGCGACCAGGGAGCCGTCGCACTGCTGCTCGACGCACGGGCCGACCCTGAACTTGCGGGTCCGGTGGGGATAGGCGGCCCGCTTCGCCTTGGCCGCCGTCTCGTCGATCTCGGCGACGGCATCGGCGGCCGCCGTGTGCGCGCAGAGCCACTGGGCATGACGGAGCAGAAAGGCCGTCATGGCCTCGACCGACCGGTCGGGGGCGGCGCAGGCCCGCTCGGTGGCGACCAGGTCGGACCAAGCCAGCAGACGCGCCCGGACACCATCGCGGGCCTCCACAGCGCTGGAATTGAGCGAAATTCCCCGACCCAGTTGACGGGATACTCTCTCGCCCTTCTGGGGTGACACCGTGAGCATTTCCTCACACTGGCGGTAGAGGCGCGGCAGGGACGTCAGATTCTGTCTGAAGCGATCGAAACATGTTCCGCACACATGGAGCCGACCCTGACCGGCCTGCCGCATCCGAATAACGTCACGTTTGCAACTGTGACACTGATAGTGCTGCTCCACATCATTCGACACTTCGATTCCCGTTCTACACCATGGGGAAACCCGAGGACTGCATACTATCAGCGCATACCGCAGGAGCGGAGGAGGAAGGGGAGAACCGGCCTCCTGTCACGACGGAGGCCGCGACAAGATTAAACTTGGCAACTGCGAATCAAATGAGCATGAATGGTCGAGTTCATGCAATCCGGCCCACCGACCTGATTCGTCACGTTCACCTACCCCGTTACAAGGGATTCAGAGCCGGAAACCGAGAAGGGACTCCCGGCCCGCCGCGCTCCCTCACCTTCACCTTCACCCTCACGGTCGCGCCATCCCACCGAATAGGGCCTCTCGCCCCGCTTATGACACAGGCATTACCATTCCCCATCGAGCCGACGATGTACGAAAGAGGGCGAGCCCACTCTTTCCCGGACGCCGGTACGCGCCGGTCAGGACTGCGCCGTCGTCACCGCGAGGGCGGTGACGATCAACCCCTCCTCCACCAGCCACCGGCCGGTGAACCCGTCGGCGGGTACAGCGGGATCGGTTGTCAGCAGACGGGCCGAGAAGGCGCCCTCGTACTCGCTGGTGATGTCCGCCTGCTCGAAACCCAGCCATCTGCGGGTGAGCGGGAACCACGCCTTGTAGACGCACTCCTTCATGCTGAACAGCAGCCGGTCCCAGCTGACTTCGGGCTCCAGGCGCCTCATGTCCGCGATCCGCAGCCGCTCGGCCGGCAGAGCCGTGACCTCCAGCACCCCGTCCGGCAGCGGCGCGTGGGGCTCGGCGTCGACTCCGATGGCGAGCACACCGTCGCGCACCCGGGCCACGGCCGCCGCTCGGTATCCGTCGCAGTGGGTCATGCTGCCGACGAAGCCCTCCGGCCACACGGGGGCGCCGCGCTCGCCCGGCAGGATGGGGACGGGGCCGACTCCCAGGTCCGCGAGCGCTGTTCGCGCACACCAGCGGACGGCGGCGAACTCCCGTCTTCGCTTCTCCACTGCCCGGCTCACGACCTCGGGCTCCCCGCCCAGGAGGGGCGCGTGGGGCGGGTCGTCATACGTCTCAGCCACGGCCACCGAAGCCGGTAACAGCTTTTCGATCATCAGTGCTCCCCCGCACGATGCGGTGGGCCCTGCCGCCCACCCGTCCTGAGGCCGCTCCTCGTACGGGATTCCCGAAGAGCGGGCGACCTCATTACCGGCGATAGACCTTTCGGCCGAACCGCCGACGAACACCGGCCATTTATGATCACGTCCGGCCCGAGCCACGCTACGTCAGCCGGCGGACCCCGGCAAGTGATTTCGAGAAGGGAAGCACCCGTCTGCCGGACGTTCATCCAGCGCCCAACTCCATACGCGAACTTTCCAGACATGGGGGGCGAGTTGGACAGTACACCTTGCCCATCGGGGGAACCTGCCGGAGTATTCGACCGTTCGCTATCTGAGATACCGTCACCCGCACCATGACGGGCACACGCCTCCGTATTCACCGAACCAAGATGAATTGCACATCGCATTCAGAGAGCGACCATGGCTACCATTGGGCAATCCGACCTGAAAGTCTTCCCGCTCTGCCTGGGCGGAAGCGTCTTCGGCTGGACCGTCGACCAGGACACCTCGTTCACCGTCCTCGACGCCTACCTCGATGCCGGCGGGAATTTCATCGACACCGCGGACTCCTACTCGCAGTGGGCGCCCGGCAACCACGGCGGCGAGTCGGAGACGGTCATCGGCCGCTGGCTCGCCACCCGGAAGGTCCGTGACCAGGTGGTCATCGCCACCAAGGTGGGCCGCAAGAAGGGCCTTTCCGGACTCGGCCGCAAGGTGATCCAGCAAGCCGTCGAGGACTCCCTGCGCCGCCTGCGGACGGACCGGATCGACCTCTACTACACGCACGCCGACGATCCGGGCACCCCTCTCGAGGAGACCCTGACGGCGATGGACGCCCTGGTCTCGGCCGGGAAGGTCCGCCATGTCGCGGCGTCCAACACCACCGCGGACCGACTGTCGGAGGCCCTCGCCGTCTCCGAAAAGGCCGGTGTCGCCCGGTTCGTAGCGGTGCAGCCCCCCTACAACCTGGCCGACCGCGACCCGTTCGAGCGTGAGCTGCTCCCCCTCTGCCTCGAGGAGGGCCTGTCCTGCGTGCCCTACTTCGGGCTGGCGCAGGGGTTCCTGACGGGCAAGCACCGCGACGCGGCGTCCGCCGCCGGGAGCGTACGGGGGGCCGCGGCACGGCAGTACGCGAGCCGGCCCCACGCGCGCGCCCTGCTGGAGACCCTGGACCGCGTCGCCGAAGGCCACGCCGTCGCTCCCGGCGCGGTGGCGCTGGCCTGGCTCGCCGCGCAGCCGTCCGTGAGCGCGCCGATCGCGAGCAGCAGGAGTACCGGGCAACTCGCGGAGCTTCTTCCCGGCGCGACCCTGCGGCTGTCCGCCGGCGAGCTGCACGAGCTCGACATGGCCTCCCGGGCCCTCACACCCGACCGCACGGACCGCAGCGCACCGACTGGAGACACGGCGGCATCATGACCTCTGCCCACCCGCACACCGTCCTGATCGGATTCGACTTCCTCAAATCCTTCACGAGCGCGGCTCGCAGCGCGTACGAAGAATGCACTCCGGAAGAACCACCGTCCTGTTTCGCCTTGTTACTCGGGACCGTCAAGGGCGGCGTGGCCCATATCGCCGAGGTCGAGTTCGCGACCAATGCGCGGGCGAGCGACCCGACCGCCGTGGCGGAATTCTCCGGCACCATCGCCGCATGCTTCGGAGCGGCCTACCGGAACACCCGCCGGGGGTTCTGGTGCAGTTCCAAGGACCTCTTACGGATACAACGGCAGGCCGACCGCCAGGGGCTCGACATACTGGGATCCGTCCATCTGCATCCGGACTGGCACCTCATAGGGCCGCCCTCCGAACGGGGTCTCACCATCAGCGAAGACCCCACACCCATGGACCGGTACATGTTCGACAACACCAGATATCCGGTGAACATGATCTGTTATCTGGAATCCATCGGCGGAAAGCTGTCGTCGGCACTCGCCGCGTGGGGACCGCCTTCCGAGGAGCAGGCTGACGCTCCCTGCCCCCGGCTGGCGCTGCGCTTCGCGGTGGCAACTGATCGGGCAACGGGCTTCCTTGGTCGTGCTGGGTGTCGTAACCGCGTCACTACC
>NZ_JBEXSH010000410.1:0-7819 GCF_040613555.1 Streptomyces sp. NPDC006265 | reverse complement strand
GTTCGGCGCCGGTCGCGACGACCAGGACGTCGTAGGGCACGGGCCCGTCCTCGGTGTCGAGCTCGTGGTCGGCGGGGCGCAGGCCCAGCACCTCGCAGCCGAGCCGCAGTTCGATGGCGAGGGCCTCGAAGTCGACGTCGAAGGCGGAGCCCTCGGACTTGCCGAGCAGGACGGCCTTGGACAACGGAGGCCGGTCGTAGGGCTGGTGGGGCTCGGCGCCGATCAGGATCACGTCGCCGGTGAAGCCCTGCTCGCGCAGGGCGACGGCGGTCTGCACCCCGGCCATGCCCGCGCCCGCCACGACGACGCGCCGCGGCGCGGACGAACCTGGTTCCTGCGTCTGCTCGCTCACCTGATCACCATAGACACCTGACGAATTGTCAGTCAGTGCTCATGCGCCGTGACCTGCTCCACAACGCTCGTGCCGTCGCCCCGCTGGGACTCCCACTCCCAGGTCTCCTCCAGCCGCACCCGCCCGTCGGGCAGCTCCACGACCGTCGAGACGCAGTGCCCCGAGGACGTGGTCCCGTCCTGCTTGAGCTGGACGTACCGGAAGTCCAGCCGGTCACCCTCCCGGGTACCCACGAGATGCCCGCGTACGACGTCGCCGCCCGTGTACTCGGCCCAGATCTCGCCCTGCCGCTCGTGGTACGTGAACCGGGTGCGGGCGCCCACCTGACCCGGCGCCTGGTCGGCGACCGGGGCGAGGACGAGACCGTCGAGGGATCGGGCCATGGACGGAGGCTCCCTTACTGCGGCGTACGGCATCGGGCTAGGGTGGCCAACGTAAAGCACTCGCGGGAGCCCGGACGCACCGGGCTGAGAGGGAGGCTGGCGGCCTCCGACCGTACGAACCTGATCCGGGTCATGCCGGCGAAGGGAGGGGCTGGACGCCCATGTCGCCTACGTCCACATCGTCAGACGTCCTGGTCATCGGGGGCGGGATCATCGGCCTGGTCACGGCCTGGCGGGCCGCGCAACGGGGGTTCGTCACGGCCGTCGTGGACCCCGAGCCCGGCGGCGGAGCCGCACAGGTGGCGGCCGGCATGCTGGCCGCCGTCACGGAACTGCACTACGGCGAGCAGACGCTGCTCGGCCTGAACCTCGCCTCGGCCCGCCGCTACCCGGACTTCGCCGCCGAGCTCACCGAGCTGACCGGCCAGGACCTCGGCTACCGCCGCTGCGGCACACTCGCCGTGGCCCTGGACGCCGACGACCGGGCCCACCTGCGTGAACTGCACGCCCTACAGCAGCAGTCCGGCCTGCAGTCGCAGTGGCTGTCCGGGCGCGAGTGCCGGCGCCTGGAGCCGATGCTCGCGCCGGGCGTACGCGGCGGGCTGCGGGTCGACGGTGATCACCAGATCGACCCGCGGCGGCTGACCGGGGCGCTGGTCGCCGCGTGCGAGCGGACGGGCGTGGTCTTCCACCGGATGTGGGCGGAGCGGCTGACCGTCGTCCGGGACCGGGCCGCGGGTGTCGTCCTGGCCGACGGGACCGAGGCGGCCGCCGGGCAGGTGGTGCTCGCCGGGGGCAGTCTCAGCGGGCGGCTCGCGGGTGTCCCGCGGGACGTGCTGCCTCCCGTGCGGCCGGTGAAGGGGCAGGTCCTGCGGCTGACCATGCCGCGGCGGCACGGGCCGTTCCTGAGCCGGACCGTGCGCGCGGTGGTGCGCGGCAGCCACGTCTACCTGGTGCCGCGCGCGAGCGGCGAGCTCGTCGTCGGGGCCACCAGCGAGGAGCTGGGCTGGGACACCACCGTGACCGCGGGCGGCGTGTACGAGCTGCTGCGGGACGCGCACGAGCTGGTCCCGGGCATCACCGAGCTGCCGCTCACCGAGACGCGGGCCGGGCTGCGGCCCGGCTCCCCCGACAACGCGCCGCTGCTGGGCCCGACCGGTCTGGCGGGCCTGCTGCTGGCCACCGGCCACTACCGCAACGGCGTCCTGCTCACGCCCGTGACCGGCGACGCCATGGCGCACGTCCTGGCGACAGGCGAACTCCCCGAGGAGGCCCGCCCCTTCACGCCGAAGCGCTTCAGTCCCGCCACCGCACTCTCGGAGCAGCCCGCATGAACATCTCCGTCAACGGGGAGCCCCGGGACGTCCGGCCCGGCACGGCTCTCGACACCGTCGTGAGGTCGCTCACCGCCTCGCCCTCGGGCGTGGCCGCCGCCCTCAACGAAACCGTCGTCCCGCGCACGCAGTGGCCCGACACGCGCCTGACCGAGGGAGACCGCGTGGAAGTCCTCACCGCCGTCCAAGGAGGCTGACCATGGCCGACGATCCGTTCTCCCTCGGTGGTACGTCGTTCACCTCCCGTCTGATCATGGGCACGGGCGGGGCGCCCAGCCTCGACGTGCTGGAACGGTCGCTGGTCGCGTCCGGGACGGAGCTGACGACGGTCGCGATGCGCCGGGTGAACGCCTCGGTGCACGGCTCGGTGCTGTCCGTCCTGGACAAGCTGGGCATCCGGGTGCTGCCCAACACGGCCGGCTGTTTCACCGCCGGCGAGGCCGTCCTCACGGCCCGGCTCGCGCGCGAGGCCCTCGGCACGGACCTGGTCAAGCTGGAGGTCATCGCCGACGAGCGCACGCTGCTGCCGGACCCGATCGAGACGCTGGAGGCGGCCGAAACCCTGGTCGACGACGGGTTCACGGTGCTGCCGTACACCAACGACGACCCGGTGCTGGCCCGGAAGCTGGAAGATGTGGGCTGTGCGGCGATCATGCCGCTGGGCTCGCCGATCGGCTCCGGGCTGGGGATCCGCAACCCGCACAACTTCCAGCTGATCGTGGAGCACGCGCGCGTGCCGGTGATCCTGGACGCGGGCGCGGGTACGGCCTCTGACGCCGCGCTGGCGATGGAGCTGGGGTGTGCGGGTGTGATGCTCGCCTCGGCGGTGACGCGGGCGCAGGAGCCCGTGCTGATGGCCGACGCGATGCGGCACGCCGTGGAGGCGGGGCGGCTGGCGTACCGGGCGGGACGGATCCCGCGGCGGCATTTCGCGGAGGCGTCGTCGCCGACGGAGGGCATGGCCGCCCTGGACCCGGAGCGTCCCGCCTTCCGGTAGGGGCTCGTCCACACGTCACAGGTCGGCTGCAGTCCCGCCCCGAAAACGGGCGGGGCGGGAGAGCTGTCGGTGTCGGCTCGTACACTCGCCTGCGTGGACACGACCCTTCAGGACCCCTTGGTCGGGCAGGTGCTCGACGGCCGGTATCGCATCGATTCGCGGATCGCGGTCGGCGGGATGGCCACGGTCTACCGGGCCGTGGACACCCGGCTCGACCGGGTCCTCGCGCTCAAGGTGATGCACCCCTCGCTCGCGGTCGACGCCTCGTTCGTCGAGCGGTTCATCCGCGAGGCGAAGTCCGTGGCCCGGCTGGCCCACCCGAACGTGGTGCAGGTCTTCGACCAGGGCAACGACGGCTCGTACGTGTATCTGGCGATGGAGTACGTGGCGGGCTGCACCCTGCGGGACGTGCTGCGCGAGCGCGGGGCCCTGCAGCCGCGGGCCGCGCTGGACATCCTGGAGCCGGTGCTGGCCGCGCTGGGCGCCGCGCACCGCGCCGGGTTCGTGCACCGCGACATGAAGCCCGAGAACGTCCTGATAGGGGATGACGGTCGGGTGAAGGTCGCCGACTTCGGGCTCGTCCGGGCCGTGGACACGGTGACGAACACCACCGGCACGGTGCTCGGCACGGTCTCGTACCTCGCGCCGGAGCAGATAGAGGACGGCACCGCCGATCCCCGCGTCGACGTGTACGCGTGCGGCGTGATGCTCTACGAGATGCTGACCGGCGACAAGCCGCACGACGGGGACTCCCCCGCCGTGATCCTGTACAAGCACCTGCACGAGGACGTGCCCCCGCCCTCGGTCGCCGTGCCCGGTATGGCGTACGAGCTGGACGAGATGGTGGCCTCGGCGACGGCCCGGGCCCCGGCCGTCCGCCCGTACGACGCGGTGGCGCTGCTCGCGCAGGTCCGTGACGGACGCGGCCGGCTGAGCGAGGACCAGCTGGACGCGGTGCCGCCGCAGGCGCTCGCGATGGACCACGACAACGGCGACGACCGGACGACCGTGATCCCGCGCGCCCTGACCACGCCGCGCCCGCTGCCGGTCGACGAGGACGACGCTTCAGGGGCCGCCCTCAACCGCACCAGCCGCTTCGCGTCCCCGCCGCCGCCCCCGCCGTCCCGGCGCAGCTCGGGCTCCCGGCGCGGCCCGACGGCGATCGTCGTCGCCGTCCTGCTCGTGCTCGGCCTCGGCGCCGGCATCTGGTACATCAACTCCGGCCAGTTCACCGAGGTCCCCCCGCTGCTGACGAAGACCCAGGAGCAGGCCGAGGACCGGCTGCAGGACGCCGGTCTCGAACTCGGCAAGGTGAAGCACGCCTACAGCGACACCGTGGAGCGCGGCCAGATCATCAGCAGCGACCCGAAGGCCGGGACGCGCATCCGCGGCAACGACTCGGTGGGCATCACCGTCTCCGACGGCCCCGAGACCGTGCGGGTGCCCGCCCTGGCGGGCCGGAAGCTGGACAAGGCGCGGAGCCTGCTGAAGGAGGACGGGCTGGAGCCGGGCATGGTCACCCGGGAGTTCAGCGAGGACGTGCCGCGCGGCTCGGTGATCACCGCGCGCCCGGCGGACGGCACGAAGGTGCGCGCGGGCACGGGTGTCGCGCTGGTCGTCAGCAAGGGCGCCCGCATCGACGTCCCCGACGTCATCGGCTCGGACGAGTCCGACGCGAGGTCCGAGCTGACGGAGGCCGGCCTCAAGGTGGAGATCGCCACCGAGCGGGTCACCTCCTCCGAGTACGACAAGGGCCAGGTGGTCCGCCAGACGCCGAAGTCCGGCGGCCCGGCGGCCGAGGGCGACACCGTGACGCTGACGCTGTCCAAGGGCCCCGAGATGATCGAGGTTCCGGACGTGGTCGGCGACAGCGTCGACGACGCCAGGCAGGCGCTGGAGGGCGCCGGGTTCGAGGTCGACGAGGACCGCGGGCTGTTCGGCATCTTCGGCGACGAGGTCAAGAGCCAGTCCGTCGAGGGCGGTCGGACCGCCCCCAAGGGCTCGACGATCACCATCAAGATCAGGTGACGACGGCGGGCGGGAGCCCGTGGACGGGGCAGGGCCGGACGCATGACACCCTGAACGGGTGAACAGTCAGCTGTCCGGCGCCTCCCGCAACCCCGTGGGCGGCCACGTCCCCGTGGCCGGTGGGCTCCATTCCGTAGGTCTGTCGTACGCCCGTGACCTGAAGGCGGAGGCCGTCCAGGTCTTCGTCGCCAACCCGCGCGGCTGGGCCACGCCGACCGGAAACCCCAAGCAGGACGAGGCGTTCCGCGCGGCGTGCGCGGCCGAGTCGGTCCCGGCCTATGTACACGCCCCGTACCTGATCAACTTCGGCTCGCACACCGAGGCGACCGTGGAGCGGTCGGTGGAGTCGCTGCGGCACTCGCTGCGGCGCGGGCGGGAGATCGGGGCGCTGGGCGTGGTCGTGCACACCGGCAGCGCGACCGGCGGCCGGGAGCGGTCGGTGGCGTTGCGGCAGGTGCGGGAACACCTGCTGCCGCTGCTGGACGAGCTGACCCATGACGACGACCCGTTCCTGCTGCTGGAGTCGACCGCCGGCCAGGGCGCCTCGCTGTGCTCACGGACGTGGGACTTCGGCCCCTACTTCGAGGCGCTGGACGCCCACCCGATGCTCGGCGTATGCCTGGACACCTGCCACATCTTCGCGGCCGGGCACGATCTGACCGGCCCCAGCGGCATGCACCAGACGCTGGACCTGCTGGTGGACACGGTCGGCGAGGGCCGGCTGAAGCTGATCCACGCCAACGACTCCAAGGACGTGGTCGGCGCCCACAAGGACCGGCACGAGAACATCGGCGTCGGCCACATCGGCGAGGACCCGTTCCGGGCCCTGATGACCCACCCCGCGACCGAGGGCGTGCCGCTGATCATCGAGACGCCGGGCGGCAGGCAGGGGCACGCGGCCGACGTGGAGCGGCTGAAGAAGCTGCGCGACGACTGAGCACTCCGGCTACGGCCGAGCCCGTCAGCGAGGGCTGAGCCGTCAGAGGTCGGGCCCGTCCCCGGGCACCTCCTGGTACGAGTAGCGCTGCTCCTGCCAGGGGTCGCCGATGTTGTGGTAGCCCCGCTCCTCCCAGAACCCACGCCGGTCGGCGCTCATGTACTCCACACCGCGCACCCACTTGGGGCCCTTCCAGGCGTAGAGGTGGGGAACGATCAGGCGCAGGGGGAAACCGTGCTCGGCGGTGAGCAGCTCGCCGTCCTTGTGGGTGGCGAAGAGGACCTGCTCACCGGCGAAGTCGGACAGCCGGAGGTTGGAGCTGAATCCGTACTCGGCCCACACCATCACATGGGTGACGTCGTCCGCGGGCGGGGCGAGGTCGAGGAGCGTGCGCGCGGGGATGCCGCCCCACTCGGCGCCCAGCATGCTGAACTTCGTGACGCAGTGCAGATCGGCCACGACGGTGGTGTGGGGCAGGGCCGTGAACTCCTCGTGGGTCCAGCAGTGCTTGCCGCCGTCGGCAGTGGCGCCGAAGACCCGGAACTCCCAGCGCTCGGGCCGGAACTTGGGGACGGGGCCGTAGTGCGTGACCGGCCAGCCGCGTTGCAGCCGCTGTCCCGGGGGCAGCTGGGGTTGCGTCGCTCCTGCTGGATCGCGCCCTTCTCCCGATTCGTGTTCCAGCGGCTGACCCATGACTCCATCCTGACAGACCCGGGGAGATGCCCCTGACCGGGCCCACTCCGAAATGGGACAAACTCAACTAAGCATGCCCTTACTTACTAAGTGGAGACTTACTGGACGATCTTCTTCACCGGTGGAATCATGCGGCGCAACCTG
The DNA here is from genome assembly GCF_040613555.1 of Streptomyces sp. NPDC006265. Classification (NCBI taxonomy): domain Bacteria; kingdom Bacillati; phylum Actinomycetota; class Actinomycetes; order Kitasatosporales; family Streptomycetaceae; genus Streptomyces; species Streptomyces sp. NPDC006265. Next base: position 951 of record NZ_JBEXSH010000410.1, on the reverse strand, counting down.
CCAGTTCCCCCGCATGGAAGGAGCCTCTGCGATGCAGGGCGACCCCGAGGTCCTCGAATTCCTCAACGAGCAGTTGACCGGCGAGCTGACGGCGATCAACCAGTACTGGCTGCACTATCGGATCCAGGACAACAACGGCTGGACCAAGCTCGCCAAGTACACGCGTGAAGAGTCCATCGATGAGATGAAGCACGCGGACAAGATCACCGAGCGCATCCTCATGCTGGACGGCCTGCCGAACTACCAGCGACTCTTCCACGTACGGGTCGGGCAGACGGTCACCGAGATGTTCCAGGCGGACCGGCAGGTCGAGGTCGAGGCGATCGACCGGCTCAAGCGCGGCATCGAGGTGATGCGCAGCAAGGGCGACATCACGTCCGCGAACCTCTTCGAGTCGATCCTCGAGGACGAGGAACACCACATCGACTATCTGGACACGCAGCTGGAGCTGATCGACAAGCTCGGCGAGGCGCTGTACATCGCGCAGCAGATCGAGCAGCCGAGCTGACCGGGATCAGGCGGCGTCTTCGAGGTTCGTGAGCACCGGCCGGCCCTGGTCGGCCAGGTCGCGGCGAGGGCAGGCCCCCCTGCCCAGGATCGCCTGGATGCGGCGCACACAGGACCCGCAGTCCGTGCCCGCCTTGCAGGCGGAGGCTATCTGGCGGGGGGTGCAGGCGCCGCCGTCCGCGTGCTGCTTGACCTGCTGCTCGGTGATCCCGAAGCAACTGCAGACGTACATGCGGTTCACCTCCCGACGGGTCGTTCTCGGATGCGCCGCCCCGTTGATCGGTGAGGCTAACCTAACCTTACCCGCCGGGTCCGGAGCACGAAAGCGGAGAGGGGCGCGGATCGTGTGCCCCGACCACGTAGGGATAGGCCGCAGGGTAGTCAATGACGTTCTTGGATTCAGCATCGTTGCCGGTGCCGGCAAACATCAACTTGCCCTTGGAG
>NZ_JBEXSH010000409.1:0-7822 GCF_040613555.1 Streptomyces sp. NPDC006265 | reverse complement strand
GGACGATGCCGCCGTGATCGGTGGGCAGCCGTCGGGCCGTGAAGTCGCCGGGGACGCGCGCTGCGCGGTTCTCGGAGAGGTAAGCCGGTCATGGACGTGCGCGATCCAGAACACCACTCCGGTGAGGAGCAGCAGCAGGACCAGCTCGGCCCGGGGGAACGAGCCCAGGGAACCGGCGCCGATCACCACGGAGGCCGCGAGCATCGAACCGTAGACGCCGCCCGTGTAGTCCGCGCGGGCCCGGCGCTCCGCCCGGCGCTTGCCGCGGTCGGCCGGGGCGGGTGTGGTCCTGGACATGAGTGGCCCCCTGTGGCCTCAGAGTGTCGACCCGGTCGCCGCGCAGCAGGGACAGGTGCACAAGCGGATCGGCGTTCTCGTCGTCTCGCCGCCGTTCCCACCACCGGAAGGCGGCCAGGAGGGCCGCCCCGGCGCCGACGACGAACAGAGTCGGAGCGAAGCCGAGGACGGTGAAGGGCGGGTTGCGGGGCTGCGCCCATCCCCATGTGCTGCTCTGCAGCACGCCGAGTACGCCCAGCCCGAGTCCGGCCGCGGAGAGGACCGCACCGACCCCGTCCAGCCGGGGGCGCGGCCCCGCTCGGAGCGGGCGTCACGATCATCCGGCGGCACAGCAGTACGGCCGCGACCACCACGACCTCACCGGCGAAGACGAGTCGCCAGGTCAGGTAGGTCGTCACCCAGCCGCCCAGCAGGGGGCCGACCGCGATCCCGGCACCGGCGAGCCCGCCGATGACCGCGTAGGCGACGGCCCGGTCGCCTCCCCGGTAGGACTCCGCGACGAGGGCGGCCATGGCCGGGAGCACCATGGCGGCGCCGAGCCCCTCGACGACGGACCAGCCCAGTGTGAGAACCCACAGGGTGGGTGCCAGAGCCGTGATGGCCGACCCGACGCCGTGGACGACCATCCCGAGAAGGAACATGCGGCGGCGCCCCACGATGTCCCCGAGCCTGCCGCCAATGATCATGAAGGCGGCCATGACCAGCGCGTACAGCGTGATGACCGCCTGGATGGCGGTGACCTCCGTGTCGAAGTCCTCGACCGGCCGGCTGATGGACACGTTCATGACGGAGGTGTCCAGGACCATCAGGAACTGGGCCGCACCAAGGATGATCAAAGCCCGTCGGCGTTTCACGGTGTCCACCTCGCCGAGTCGGCCCGGTACGGCCGCGGAGTCCCAAACATGGACCGGCGCACGCCTCGCCGGCTGCTCTCATCGCATCCGAAGTGCGCGCCGCCATCCTCACCCACGAAGGGGGAGAGGTCTCACGCCGGGCTCTCGCACCGGCGCGTCCTCACAGCATCCGGAGGTCGCGGGCCCGGCGCACCGCTTCGCCGCGCCGGTTCACCGCCAGCTTCCGGTAGACGCTCTTGAGGTGGGTCTTCACCGTGTTCACCGACAGGCAGAGGTCGGCGGCGATCTCCTCCGTCGACATCATCCGGGCCACGCGCTCCAGTACGTCGTGCTCGCGCGCGCTCAGCTCCACCACCACGAGCGGGAGAGGGGGCGACGGTGGTCCCGGCCGCCCGCGGGGCAGAGCCGGAGCGAGCGTGAGCCAGCCCGCCGCCAGATCGTGCAGCGGCGCCGTGGCCATGTGGGGCCGGATCCATGCTCCGGCGTCCAGGAACGGACGCCGCAGCCGCTCGCGCCGGGCGTCGAGGAGCGCCTGTGTCAGGAGCTTGCGGACGGTCGCCGTCTCTCCCGCCACGTCGGCGGCCCGAGCCCTCACCAGCGCTGCCCTGACACTCACCGCCGGGCCGGTGTGTTCCTCGGCGTGGATGCTGTCGAGCAGGTCGAGTGCCGCCCCGGTACGTCGTGCGGCGAGTTGGATCGACGCAGCCTCCACGGCGCACACGGGCTGGTCACCGGAGACCGCCCGGAGTACCTCGGCGGCTCTGTCCGGCCGTCCCCCGGCCAGGTGGGCGGCCGAGGTGACGAGTGCTTCATGGCTTGTCGCCCACGGCGAGGTCACGGAGGCGGGGACGGCCGGGTCCGCCGCCTCGACGGCGGCTCGCATCTTTCCCCTGGCCATCAGGAGGCGGGCCGCGGCGAGGGCCTGCCCCGCCGCCATCACTGGATCACGCGTTCCGGAGGGGAGGTCGGCGGTTTGGTCGAGGAGGGCCTGGGCCCGGTCCAGTTCATCCCGGTCGACGGCCACGGCGGCCAGGACCAGCCGTCCGATCCCGGAGCCGGTCGTCCGGGGCGGGCCAGGGCGATCCGTCGCGGACACCGCTGCCAGTGCCCTGCGCTCCGCCCGGCCGGGCCAGCCGTTGAGGTAGTCGAGCAGGGCCAGGTGTCCCATCGCCTCCTCCCGGGGCGCCTCGGTGGACGGTCCGCCGGGAGCGTCGGCCACGGTGTCCAGGACGGCGCGCGCGTCCTCGAAACGCCCGGCCCACAGGAGTGTCGAGCCCACATGGGTCAGCAGGAGGGCGGTGAGTTCGGGATGCTTGTCCAGAAGGTGAGCCGGTACCTCCTGCCGCAGTTCGGCGGCCGATTCGGCGGCCTTCTCCACCTGCGGGGGACATCCGTTCAGCCGGGCGGCCAGGGCTTCCAGCAGCGCACAGCTCAACCGGGCGGCCGCAAGGTCACGGTCGTCGTCGGCGAGCCGCTCCTCGGCGTGGCGCAGGCTCGCCAGACCGTGATCGAGGTCGTGGTGGGACAGGTCGTGGGCGGCGCGCACGAGGTCCGTGGCCGGGCTTTTCGCCTCGGGCCCCATGTGGGAGAACAACTGCGCCAGGTCGTCCGAGTTGGGGCCGGTGAAGAGCCGTCCGATCGCGAGGTCGTCCACGAGGGCACCGGCGGCGAGGTCCCAGTCGTCCGCGGCTGCGCTGTGGGCGAGTGTCTCCGGCAGGTGGCCGTGACGACGCAACCACCGGGCGGCCCGTCTGTGGAGTTCGGGCTCCAGCCCGGGCAGGCGGACGCGCAGATGTGCCCGCAGTATCTCCCTGAACAACGGGTGGAGCTGGTACCACGAGTGCCCGAGCCGTTCGACGAACGCGTTCTCGCGGTGCAGGCCGGCGAGGAGGGGCTCGGCGTCGATTCGGTGAGTCAGCGCGTTGGCCAGATCGGGACAGAAGCGGTCCAGGACACTCACGCGCAGCAGGAGGTCCTGTGTCTCCCGCGTCTGCCCCTTGAGGACCTCGGCCAGCAGGAAGTCCGCGACCGTGCTGCGGTCCGCTTCGAACTCCTTCAGATAGAGCTCGGGGTCGGAACTCTCCCTGGCGGCCAGGGCGGACAGGCTCAGCCCGGCGGCCCAGCCCCGGGTGCGGTCGACGAGGTTCCGCGCCGCCTGGAGCGGAACGTTCACACCATGCAGTTCCAGCAGTGCGGCGGCCTCTTCGGGAGTGAAGGCCAGTTCGGCGGAGCGGATCTCCGTCAGTTCGCCGACCGCCCGGTATCGGTGCAACGGGAGCACGGGGTCGGTGCGGGTGGCCAGGACGAGATGCAGCCCCCGGCCGGCGTGGTGCAGGACGAACTCCAGCTGCTCCGCGACCTTCGGGTCGGTCACGCGGTCGTACCCGTCGAGCACGAGGAGCACAGGCCGGTCGCGGCCGTTCAGCTCGCAGGCGAGTGTCGACAGGAGCCTGCGGCTCACCCTGGAGGCGTTGACGGGTGTCCCGACCGCTTCGGACGGCGGGGCACCGCAGGCGCGCAGGGCCTGCAGAACGTAGGCCCAGAACAACCCGGGGCGATGGTCTCCGCCGTCGAAGGAGAGCCAGGCGACCGGCGGGCTCAGGTGGGAGGCCCACTCGGCGGCCAGCAGGGTCTTGCCGGCTCCGGCCGGGCCGTTGAGCAGAGTCAGCGGCGTCCTGAAGGCCTGGTCGAGGTGGTCGACGAGCCGCTGCCGCCGCAGGTGTGAGTGGGGCCTCGCGGGGAGGGCGAACCGGGTGCGCAGGAACGGATCGCCCAGGGGATCGCTGTGAGACAGCGGCGGAGCGACGGGAACGGCAGATCTTTGAGCACGCGCGGGGATGTCCGACACGGCGCTCATCACCCCTGTCGGGTCAGGGCCACGTCATGGGCAGCGCTTCCACCCTCAGCATCCCAGCGTTCCTGCCCGGGCGCACGGCGGACCGGGTCTCCCCGAAGGTCGCCCCGGGGCCCTCAGCGAGGAGGCCGGGGGGAGGGCGTAGGACGGTACGCGTCGTCGCGTTCGCGCCATGAACCTTCCTCGGACGGCTCAAGGAGGTTGTCGCGCGGCACGACGCACAGGGCCCAGATGATGAAGCCCGACAGCGCGATCATCACGAGCGACCAGACCGGGTACTGCGGCAGGGAGAGGAAGTTGGCGATGATGACGAGTCCGGCGATGGCGACGCCGGTGATGCGGGCCCACATCGCCGTCTTGAGCAGTCCCACGCTGACGACCACGGCGATCGCGCCGAGGGCGAGGTGGATCCAGCCCCAGCCGCTCAGGTCGTACTCGAAGACGTAGTTGCGGGTCGTGACGAAGATGTCGTCCTCGGCGATGGCCATGATGCCTCGGAAGATGTCGAGCAGCCCGACCAGGAAGAGCATCACGGCCGCGAAGGCGGTCAGCCCGGTGGCCCATTCGTCCCTCGCCCTGTGTGACGGTTGGGTGTGTGTGGCGGTCATCTTGCGCCTCTGTTTCGCTGCTCAGGGGTCGATGGGGGGGAGAGGATCCTTTCGAACGGTTCGGCTCGGCGTCCTCTTCAGCGTGCCCACGGCAGGGAACGGGCGGCTTCACCCGGTGCGGGTGAGAGTGGAGCCACTCGCCTGCGTCCAGGCATCCGCCGTTCCCCCCTCGGCGGCCTCACGCGAGGGGTGACCGGGATGATTCCGTTTCTCCCATCAGCCCGCGTACGGCAGCCAGCGCCTCGGTCCGGTCCGCCGGGACCAGTCCGATGCGCGTGCGCCGGTCGAGCAGGTCGGACTCGTCCAAGGCGCCCTCGTGCCGCAGTGCCCACAGCACTTCGGCGCCGGTGACGGGATGGCCCGGGACGACGGGTTCGCCCAGCCGCGGGTCCCGCACGGCCAGGGCGTACACCGCCGGTGCCTCGATGCCGTAGCGCTGGACGAGGCGGCGGGGCGCGCGCAGCGCGGCGAGTGTCCGGGGGGCGGCGGCGCCCATCAGCGGGAGCGTGGCGGTGGGTGAGGGGCCGGCGGCCAGGCCACGTGCGTCGACCGCGGCGTTCACGGCGTCCTCGGCCATGCGGCGGTATGTGGTGAGCTTGCCGCCGACCACGCTGACCACGCCGTCCGATGAGGTCAGCACCGCGTGCCGGCGGGAGATGTCGGCCGTGCGCGAGGTGGCGCCGGACTGGGCCGTCCCGCTCGTGTCCAGCAGGGGGCGCAGGCCGGCGAACGCGCCGGCGATGTCGCCGCGGCGGACGGGGACGTCGAGTACGGATCCGAGGACGTCGAGCAGGAAACCGATGTCGGTCTCGGGCACGTCGGGGACGTCGGGGACGGGTCCGTCGAGGGGTTCGTCGGTGAGTCCGACGTAGATCCGGCCGTCGTCCTGGGGCAGGACGAGGACGAAGCGGTTGGTCTCGCCGGGGATGGGGATGTGCAGGCCGGCGGGGAGCGGGCCGATGTGCTCCGAGCGCAGGACGAGGTGGGTGCCGCGGGAGGGCCGGATCCGGATGCCGTCCACGAGGTCCCCGGCCCACACGCCGGACGCGTTGATCACCGCACGGGCCCGGATCTCGCCCTCCTCTCCGGTGAGTTCGTCCCGTACGCGGGCGCCGGACGCGGTGAGTTCCAGGGCCCGGACACGGGTCAGCACGCGGGCGTCGTGCGCGGCGGCCGTGCGGGCGAGGGCGGTCACCAGACGGGCGTCGTCGGTGAGCCTTCCGTCCCAGGACAGCAGACCGCCCCGCAGCCCGCCGGGCCGCAGTGCCGGGGCCAGGTGCCGGGTCTCGACAGGCGACAGCCGACGCGGGGCGGGCAGGGTGGCCCGCGCCGTACGGGCCGACAGCCGCAGGGCGTCACCGGCCCGGAAGCCCGCCCAGGCCAACGCGGCCTGGCCGCGCGAGACGAGTCCGGTCAGGGGCAGGACGAACGGCTGGGCACGCACCAGATGGGGCGCCGTACGCTCCATCAGCACGCCGCGTTCGACCGCGCTCTCGTGGGCGACGTCGAACTGCGCCGAGGCCAGGTAGCGCAGCCCGCCGTGGACGAGCTTGGAGCTCCAGCGTGAGGTGCCGAACGCAAGGTCGTGGGCGTCGACGGCGACGACATCGAGACCGCGGGCGGCGGCGTCGAGGGCCGCTCCGGCGCCGGTCGCGCCGAGACCCACGACCAGCACGTCCACCACCCGGCCGTCGGTCGCTTCGGTCAGCTCGCGGGCGCGCCGGGCCGCGGACAGGGAGGCCCCGGTGGCCGGGACGGCGGTCTGGCTCATGGGGTGAGGGTCCTCTCCAGAACGGTGCGCAGTTCGGCGAGGAACGCCGCGGTGGTGAGCTCGGGGTCGTCCTCGTCGGTCATGGTGCGCAGGGACAGGGCGAAGGACTGGAGGATCAGCAGCACGGTCCGGGCCTGGCGTGCGGCCGGAGCCTCGCGCACCGACCCGTCGGCGTGTCCCTCGCGCAGCGCGCCGGCGAGCAGCTCCAGCAGGGCTTCCTGGCTCGCGCCGCGCCGGTCCAGTACGTAGGGCAGAAGCAGTTCGGGGTCCACGTCGACGATCTTCTGGAAGAGCGGGTGGGCTCGGAACGCCTCGACCCCCGCGACCAGGCCGTCGATCAGCGGCGGGCGCGTGCCCGGCTCCGGACGGCTCTCGGGCATGGACCCGGTCGCCACGGCGATCCACTCGCGCGTCATGAGATCGCCGACGAGGGAGCGGACGTCGGGCCAGCGGCGGTAGAGCGTCATCCGTGAAAGGCCCGCGCGACGGGCCACGTCGGTCATGGTCGTCCGGCGGACCCCGACGGCGAGAACGCAGTCGTGGACGGCGTCGAGCACCACGTCGTTGTCGGCGGAGTTCGGCTGGGCCGAGCTGTTGTGACGATTAGGCGTCATGTGTAACAGTGTAACGCCCGACGCCGCTCCAGCGGCAACCCCGACGACCGGTGAGGACGACAGGCATGGAGATGCTGTGGAACGGCTGGGGAGACCCGGCCAGGGCGACGCCGCTGCCCGGCACCGTGACCGGGCTGCTGCGCGACTGGCTCGGCGTCAAGCCGCAGCCCACGGCTTCAGCCCGGCTGGAGGAGATCGAGATCTCCCCGCCCGCCCTTGAGGGCGCCGCCCTCCGTGCGCTGCACACCGCACTCGGCGATCGGGCGGAGGACGTTCGCACCGACACCGAGAGCCGCGTCCGGCACACGCGCGGCAAGTCCACGCCGGACCTGCTGCGCCTGCGTGCCGGTGACACCGCCGACGCCCCGGCGGCCGTAGCCCTCCCGCAGAGCCATGACGAGGTGCTCGCCGTGCTCCGCGTCTGCGCCGAACACCGCCTCGCCCTCGTCCCGTTCGGCGGCGGCACCTCCGTCGTCGGAGGCCTCGCCCCCACCGGCAAGGCGCCCTTCGTCGCCCTGGACCTGCGGCACCTGAATCGCCTGCTCGACCTCGACCCCGTCTCCCGGACCGCCACCCTGCAGGCCGGTCTGCGCGCACCCGAGGCCGAGGCGCTTCTGGCCGAACACGGCTTCACCCTCGGCCACTTCCCGCAGTCCTACGAGTGGGCCACCATCGGCGGCTTCGCCGCGACCCGCTCCAGCGGCCAGGCCTCCGCCGGCTACGGCCGCTTCGACGAGATGGTCCTCGGCCTCACCCTCGCCACGCCTGGAGGAACACTCGACACCGGCCGCGCGCCCCGCTCGGCCGCCGGCCCCGATCTGCGC
>NZ_JBEXSH010000408.1:0-7830 GCF_040613555.1 Streptomyces sp. NPDC006265 | reverse complement strand
AAAACGCTCGACTGGAGAACCCCAGCCGAGCGCCTGCGTGATCTACTGACAGCCACGTAAGCCATCAGGTGTTGCGAGGACCCCGAGAATCCGCCACACTCCCGGGGGCCTCGTGCGGTGCGGTCAGACGGCTTCGACCATGGGCGGCTGCGCCGCCGGGGTGTCGGGCTTGCCGTCCTCCTTCGGTCCCGCTCCCTTCAGCGGCACCTCCTTGACGAACACGGCCGCCACGAGTGCGACCACCGCCACCACGGCTCCGAGCAGGAAGGCCGTGTGCGTGCCGGCGGAGACCGCGTGCTGGTACGCCTCCCGGACCAGCACCGGGAGTTTCTCCAGGCTCTTGGCGTCGAGCTGTGCCGACTGCTCGGTCACCTTGGAGCCCAGCGCACCGGCCCGCTCGCTCATGACGTCCTGGACGCGGTTGTTGAACAGCGCACCCATGATCGCGACGCCGAAGGAGGAGCCGAGCGTACGGAACAGGGTGGTCGACGAGGACGCGACGCCCATGTCCTTCATCTCCACGCTGTTCTGCGCGACCAGCATGGTGATCTGCATCAGGCAGCCCATGCCGAGCCCGACCACGGCCATGAAGACACCGGAGGTCAGTCGGGAGGTCCCGGTGTCCATCGTGGACAGCAGGTAGAGGCCGGCGATCATCAGCGCGCTGCCGGCGATCGGGAAGACCTTGTACTTGCCGGTGTTCGTGGTCACCCGCCCGGCGACCATCGAGGTCACGAGCATCGCACCGAGCATCGGCAGGAGCAGCAGCCCGGAGTTGGTCGCGGAAGCACCCTGCACGGACTGCTGGTACAGCGGCAGGAAGAGCGTCGCCCCGAACATCACGAAGCCGGTGATGAAGCCGATGACCGACATCAGCGTGAAGTTGAGGCTGCGGAAGATGTGCAGCGGCAGGATCGGCTCGGCGGCCCTGGTCTGCCAGAACACGAATCCGACCAGCGCGGCGACCCCGATGCCGATCAGCTCCATGATCCGCGCGGAGCTCCAGGCGTACTCCGTGCCGCCCCACGTGGTGACGAGCACGATCGCGGTGATGCCGACGGTCAGCAGCGCGGCACCCAGGTAGTCGATCCGCGCCTCGGAGCGCTTCTTCGGCAGGTGCAGCACGGCACCTACGGCGGCCAGCGCCACCGCTCCGAGCGGCAGGTTGATGTAGAAGGCCCAGCGCCAGCCCCAGTTGTCGGTGATCGTGCCGCCGACCAGCGGACCGCCGATCATCGCCAGCGCCATGACGCCGGCCATCATGCCCTGGTACTTGCCGCGCTCGCGGGGCGGGATCAGGTCGCCGATGATCGCCATGACGCCGACCATCAGGCCGCCGGCGCCGAGGCCCTGCACGGCGCGGAAGCCGATCAGCTCGCCCATGTTCTGGGCCATGCCGCTGAGCGCGGAGCCGACCAGGAAGATCACGATGGACGTCATGAACGTGCCCTTGCGGCCGTACATGTCGCCGAGCTTGCCCCACAGCGGGGTGGAGGCCGCGGTCGCGAGCGTGTAGGCGGTGACGACCCACGCGAGGTGCTCGAGCCCGCCCAGCTCACCGACGATCGTCGGCATCGCGGTGCCTATGATCATGTTGTCGAGCATCGCGAGCATCATCGCGATCATCAGTGCGAGCAGGACCACCCGCACGCTCTTCGGTTGTTTCCCCCCGGCGTCGGCCGCCGGTGTGTCCGTCGTGTCCGTCATCGCTTCCCACTCCCCCAGCTACCGCTACTTACTTGCCGACCGGCTAGTGACTACACTCGGAAGCTAGCCGCGGAACTAGCCGGGCGTCAAGTAAGTTTGATGGAACTCGGGGGCGTAGGAAGATGGGCGGCACCATGGACGGCACCAAGCAGCGGCGCCGCGGGGACACCCGCCGGCGCATCCAGGACGTGGCCCTCGAACTCTTCGCGGCGCACGGCTACGAGAAGACCTCCCTGCGCGAGATCGCCGAGCACCTCGAGGTCACCAAGGCCGCGCTCTACTACCACTTCAAAACGAAGGAAGAGATCCTCGTCAGCATCTTCGAGGACCTCACCCAACCGATCGAGGACCTGATCGAGTGGGGCCGGCAGCAGCCGCACACCCTCGCGACCAAGCAGGAGATCATCCGCCGCTACGCCGACACCCTCGCCGAGGCGACGCCGCTGTTCCGCTTCATGCACGAGAACCAGGCGACGGTACGGGACCTGCGGATCGGCGAGTCCTTCAAGGCCCGCATCCACAGCCTGCGCGACATCATCGTCGACCCGGACGCGGACCTGGTCGACCAGGTCCGCTGCGCCAGCGCGATCTTCACGCTGCACGCCGGCATGTTCCTGCTCCAGGACATGGGAGACGACCCCGAGGAGAAGAACAAAGCCGTCCTCGAGGTCGCCACGGATCTGGTGACCCAGGCCCACCGGGGAGCCGGGGGCTCCTAGGGCCTGGGGATCACACCTGGGGTCAGACCGTCACGCCCTTGGCGCGCAGGAACTTCACCGGGTCGATCGCCGAGCCGTAGTTCGGGGTCGTGCGGATCTCGAAGTGCAGGTGGGGGCCGCTCGAGTTGCCGGTGTTGCCGGACTTGGCGATCTCCTGGCCGGTCTTGACTATCTGGCCGACGTGCACCGTGACCTTCGACAGGTGGGCGTACTGGGAGTACGTGCCGTTGCCGTGCTTGATCACGACGGCGTTGCCGTACGCGGGGCCGTCGCCGGCGCCGTTGCCGCCGGCCTTGACCACGGTGCCGCCGTGGGCGGCGACGACCTGGGTGCCGCTCGGCACGGCGAAGTCCTGACCGCTGTGCTTGTGCGCCCACATGCCGCCGTTCTGGGCGAAGCTCGCGGACAGCTTGTACGTCTTCACCGGGTCGACCCAGGAGGGCTTGGCCTTCTTGGCAGCGGCCTTCTTGGCAGCGGCCTTCTTCGCGGCGGCGGCCTTGGCAGCCTTCTCAGCCTTCACAGCCTCGGCCTTGGCGGCCTTGGTCTGGGCGGCGGCCTGCGCCTGCACGGCACTGGAGGCGCCGGACGCGGCCGTGGTGTCGGCGGCGGACGCGACCCCGGCTCCCAGTGCGACCGAGACACCAAGGCCGGCGGCCAGCACGGTCGCACGGGTGCGGAGCTGGGACGTACGGGAGGAACGGGACGTGACGCGCTGGGACATCGAAACCTCGTATGGAAGGGGACGGAGAAAACCACCCGGCGCACAACCGCTCGCCGTGTGGCCATCCCTTGGTAACCCGAAGTCCGACAAACTCCCAAAAGCGTGATCTACGACGCTAGTTAGTAATTTGGTTCAGTGTTCTACGTCTCTTGACACAGCAGTCATTCAGAGCGAATCAGGGCATTGACCCGCACTTCCACCCCCACCGTGGGGCAAGAATCCCTTTCCTCCCGGCCTGGTATCCACTATTCCATCTAGTAACGGACATATCGCCTGTGCGCCATGTCACCGGGGCCCTCTTCGGCCATTCCGGAAATGTGGCGCACGCCTCTAGGCACTTACCGTCCGGTAACCCTACGGTTCCCCTCGCGCCACCCTCGCGCACGAGCATGCACACGACATGTTGGCAGCGTCACTGACGTGAGAGGACCCCCACGACATGCAGACCCGACGCCCCTGGTTGCGCCGCGCATCAGTGACCGCCGTCTCGGCGGCGGCCCTCGTGGCCATGGCCGCACCGGCCGACGCCGCGACCACCAGCCGGGCCTTCCCGACCGCCACCGCGTCCGCAGCCGCAGCCGCGGACGTCGACTACGGCACCTGGCAGAAGGACTGCCAGGCCGTGATGGACCAGGCGATGCCCTATCTGAAGCAGCGGATCGCGGCCACGAAGCCGGGCGAGAAGCAGGCCATCGTCTTCGACATCGACAACACGACGCTGGAGACGGACTTCGGCTTCAGCTACCCGCAACCGGCCAACAAGCCCGTTCTGGAGGCCGCCAGATACGCGCAGGAGCGCGGCGTCGCCCTGTTCTTCGTCACGGCCCGGCCGGACATCATCGCCTCGTTCACCCAGTACAACCTGAAGCAGACCGGCTACCAGGTCTCGGGGCTCTACGTCCGCAACTTCATCGACCTGTTCAAGAACGTCGCCGACTACAAGACGGCCCAGCGCGTCGACATCGAGCGCAAGGGCTACACGATCATCGCGAACATCGGCAACAGCGGCACCGACCTCTCGGGCGGCCACGCCGAGCGGACGTACAAGCTGCCGGACTACGACGGGCAGCTGTCGTAGGGAGCGTCCGGGCATGGAGAAGGGGCCGGTGCTGTTCAGCACCGGCCCCTTCTCACTGGGTCGTACGGCTCAGGCGTCCTTGCTCAGGTTCGGGCCCGTGCCACCGGCCGCCTGCTCGATCGGCGGGACGTCCGGGAGAGGCGCCTTCTCCTCACCGCGGAAGGTGAAGGTCTTGGTCTCGCCCTCGCCCTCCGTGTCGACGACCACGATGTGACCGGGGCGCAGCTCGCCGAAGAGGATCTTCTCCGACAGCGAGTCCTCGATCTCACGCTGGATGGTGCGACGCAGCGGACGCGCACCCAGCACCGGGTCGTAGCCCTTCTTGGACAGCAGCTCCTTGGCGGACTGGGAGAGCTCGATGCCCATGTCCCGGTCCTTCAGGCGCTCGTCGACCTTGCCGATCATCAGGTCGACGATCTTGAGGATGTCGTCCTGGCTGAGCTGCGGGAAGACGACCACGTCATCGACGCGGTTGAGGAACTCGGGCCGGAAGTGCTGCTTGAGCTCGTCCGAGACCTTGTTCTTCATGCGCTCGTAGTTCGACTTCGTGTCGCCCTGGGCCGCGAAGCCCAGGTTGAAGCCCTTGGAGATGTCCCGGGTGCCGAGGTTGGTCGTCATGATGATGACCGTGTTCTTGAAGTCCACGACCCGGCCCTGGGAGTCGGTCAGACGACCGTCCTCCAGGATCTGCAGCAGCGAGTTGAAGATGTCCGGGTGGGCCTTCTCGACCTCGTCGAAGAGGACGACGGAGAACGGCTTGCGGCGGACCTTCTCGGTCAGCTGGCCGCCCTCTTCGTAGCCCACGTAACCGGGAGGCGAGCCGAAGAGCCGCGAGACCGTGTGCTTCTCGCTGAACTCCGACATGTCGAGGGAGATCAGCGCGTCCTCGTCACCGAAGAGGAATTCGGCGAGCGCCTTGGACAGCTCGGTCTTACCGACACCGGACGGGCCGGCGAAGATGAACGAGCCACCGGGACGCTTCGGGTCCTTCAGACCGGCACGGGTACGGCGGATCGCCTTCGACAGCGCCTTGACGGCGTCGACCTGGCCGATGACCCGCTTGTGGAGCTCGTCCTCCATGCGCAGCAGGCGGGAGGACTCCTCCTCGGTCAGCTTGAAGACCGGGATGCCGGTGGCCGTGGCGAGGACCTCGGCGATCAGCTCGCCGTCGACCTCGGCGACGACGTCCATGTCGCCGGCCTTCCACTCCTTCTCCCGCTTGGCCTTGGCGGCCAGGAGCTGCTTCTCCTTGTCACGCAGGGAGGCGGCCTTCTCGAAGTCCTGCGAGTCGATCGCGGACTCCTTGTCGCGGCGGACGTCGGCGATCTTCTCGTCGAACTCGCGCAGGTCCGGCGGCGCGGTCATCCGGCGGATGCGCATCCGGGAACCGGCCTCGTCGATCAGGTCGATCGCCTTGTCCGGCAGGAAGCGGTCCGAGATGTACCGGTCGGCCAGGGTGGCGGCCTGGACCAGCGCCTCGTCCGTGATGGAGACGCGGTGGTGGGCCTCGTACCGGTCACGGAGACCCTTGAGGATCTCGATCGTGTGCGGCAGGGACGGCTCCGCGACCTGGATGGGCTGGAAGCGGCGCTCGAGGGCGGCGTCCTTCTCCAGGTGCTTGCGGTACTCGTCCAGCGTGGTGGCGCCGATGGTCTGCAGCTCACCGCGGGCCAGCATCGGCTTCAGGATGGAAGCCGCGTCGATGGCGCCCTCGGCGGCACCCGCACCGACCAGCGTGTGGAGCTCGTCGATGAACAGGATGATGTCGCCGCGGGTGCGGATCTCCTTGAGCACCTTCTTCAGGCGCTCCTCGAAGTCACCGCGGTAGCGGGAGCCGGCGACCAGCGCGCCGAGGTCCAGGGTGTAGAGGTGCTTGTCCTTGAGGGTCTCGGGCACCTCGCCCTTGACGATGGCCTGAGCGAGGCCCTCGACGACGGCGGTCTTGCCGACGCCGGGCTCACCGATCAGCACCGGGTTGTTCTTCGTACGGCGGGACAGCACCTGCATGACCCGCTCGATCTCCTTCTCGCGCCCGATGACCGGGTCGAGCTTGGACTCACGAGCGGCCTGGGTGAGGTTCCGGCCGAACTGGTCGAGGACCAGGGACGTGGAGGGGGTGCCCTCGGCAGGACCGCCGGCGGTGGCGGTCTCCTTGCCCTGGTAACCGGAGAGCAGCTGGATCACCTGCTGCCGCACGCGGTTCAGATCTGCGCCCAGCTTGACGAGGACCTGGGCGGCGACGCCCTCGCCCTCACGGATCAGGCCGAGCAGAATGTGCTCCGTGCCGATGTAGTTGTGGCCCAGCTGAAGGGCCTCGCGGAGCGACAGCTCCAGGACCTTCTTGGCACGGGGGGTGAAGGGGATGTGGCCGGACGGGGCCTGCTGGCCCTGGCCGATGATCTCCTCCACCTGCTGGCGGACCGCCTCGAGCGAAATCCCGAGGCTCTCAAGGGCCTTGGCGGCGACACCTTCACCCTCGTGGATCAGGCCCAGGAGGATGTGCTCAGTGCCGATGTAGTTGTGGTTGAGCATCCGGGCTTCTTCCTGAGCCAGGACGACAACCCGCCGCGCGCGGTCGGTGAACCTCTCGAACATCGTTAATCGCTCCTCAGAGCGGTCAGGCAGTGGGGGGAACTTCCCCTCCCTGTCCTTCCGCAGCTTAGTCCCGCAAGCGGGGACCGCTCATTCCAACTGCCGACACCGTCCTTGGCCTCCTGACCCCGAACGCCGACATCTGCTCCAACCCGATGGTGCGAGACGATGTTCCCGCAGGCCAGGCAGATACCCCACTCGCCAGTACGCCGATGGCGAACGTGAGACGGCCTTTCCTGCGTGTCGCCCCCTCCCACTAGGGATGTCTTACCCGCAGGGGCCGGAAGTCCATGCCGGGCGCCCCCGTTCCCTCCGCTACGGGCGAACAACCTTGCGCCTCTCCGCACCCCCGGCGCACCCCCGTTTGGCCACGCTGTGCGCTCATAACAGAACCCAGCGTAACCTGGGGGCCCTTCCGGCTGTTGCACTTGGCATGCTCGGCGCCCCTCAGCCCGTGACCGCATCCTCGACCCCGCCCCTCCCGAACCCCCGCCGGCCGCTCGACCCGGCCGGCGCGAGCGGTCAGGTCCGGTGGTGGTACGAGAACGAACTGGGGTGGCCGACGGTGCCCGGCGATCCTCTGCGGCTTGCGGTGGGGGTGCGCTACGACGTCTTGGACGTCCCGGCTGAGGCGGGGCACGCGGCTCTGCGGCGCCTGGCGCCCGGCTCCCCTGTCGCGCTTCACGGCGACCGGATGCTGCTCCTGGTGGCCGCGGGCAGCGCGGAGGAGCTCCCCGGGCTGCTGGAATGGCTGGAGTGGGGCGCCCTGGCGCCGGATCTGGCGGCGATCGGCGCGGGCGGCCTCATGGATGCGCCGTCGCCCCCGGCGCCGCACGGGGAGACGGCGGTGCCGCCGACGCGCGTGTCGCGCGCTGCGGCGCCCTGCGAGGCGGACGTTCCGCCTGCTCCCCGGGATCGGGTCGGTTCCCAGGGGGCCGCCGTGTGGCTGCGGCCCCCCGAGCCGGGATGCGAGGTCGAGGCCTCGCTGCCGACGCTGTCGGCGCTGGGGGACG
>NZ_JBEXSH010000407.1:0-7838 GCF_040613555.1 Streptomyces sp. NPDC006265 | reverse complement strand
GCCCCCCGGCCGGGCCGTCACCCGCCGAGCGGGTCGTGGCCCCAGTTCATCAGGGAGTACCGCCACCGTGAGTCCCGTACGTCCCCGGAGGGCCGCTGGGCCAGGTGGCGACGGACGTGGCCGACGACCTTGCGCATGTGCCGGTAGTCGTCGTCGATGAGGTCGCTCTTCCTGGCCCGCAGGATCGCCACGATCCGCCGGCCGGAGGCGTGCCCAGTGGCTCGCCCCCGTCCTGGTGCTGTCCGGCGCTGCGCGAATCGTCGGACTCCAGCCACTTCTCCAGGTCGGCCGGTGTCATGTTCACCAGCTCACGGACGTCGTTCCAGGTCTCCTCGCGCTCCCCGTCGTCCACGCCGCCTCACTTCTTCTTCTTGAGCGCGGACGGCTTGTGCACCGCGGTCCTGCCGGACTTGTCGCTGCGCACCTCGTACTGCGGGTCGTCCGACGAGGCGTCGACCGTGCGGCCGGATGCCTCGGTCCGTTCGGTGATCTCCCGCTCCACCTCGCCCTCGGTGCGGCTGCCATGACTGCTCCAGGTGACCTTGTCGCCCTTCTTCGGCTTTCCGCCCTCGTTGCGGCCTTTCGCCATGCCGGTGCTCCCTCGCGGACAAGGTGTGCTGTCCTTCCAGCGTGCGGGCTGGGCGATCAGGACGCAGCCCGACGGGCACCGGCCCGGGTGGCGCCCGTGCCGCCGAAGGCCCACGCCATGCGGGGCTCCGTCACACAGCGGAAGAACCGTCGTACAGACGGTGTGCACAGGGCCGTCACGACCAGGGCCGCGACCAGGGTGGCGGTGATCACGCCGGCGGGCCCGCGGACCCAGGCCGGCTCGTACCAGCCCCCGTACTTCGCGGCCTGTGCGACGAAACCGTGCAGCAGATAGCCGGACAGGGTGCCGGCGCCCAGCGCGGTGAACCAGGTCCGGCGTCCGGGCACCCAGGCGAGGAAGCAGCCGACCAGGACGAGGGAGCAGCCGAAGGCGGCCAGGGTCATCAGGGGCCCGTACCAGAGGGGGACGCCGAGCTCCGGGGCGCTGTCGGCGTGGAAGAACCAGGCGTAGTCCATCCGCGGGACCGCCCAGTACGCCACCGCCAGGGCGCAGAAGGCCACCGGCACGGCGAGGATCCGTACCGTGCGTCGCCGCACCAGCCGGAAGTGCTCCGGCCGCAGCAGCAGACCGAACACGAAGTACGGCAGGAACTGCAGGGTGCGCTGCAGATCGAGGTCGTGGCCGATGGACGGTGCGGTCGTCGCCGCCATCGCCACGGCCAGGGCGAGCGGGAGCGGCCATCGCACCAGCCGCCAGAGCGGCGTGGTCAGTCGCCAGACGAACAGCGCCGCGAGGAACCAGGTGAGGTACAGGGGGTCCAGCAGGCTGACCGGGCGGTCGGGGTCCTGGCTGGTCCAGCGGGTGAACAGGGTGTACGCCGTCTCGAACACCACGTACGGGACGACGACGCCGGTGACCAGGCGCTTGAGGCGGGCCGGGCTGCCGTCGAAGGTGTGTGAGAAGTAGCCGGAGATGATGATGAACGCCGGCATGTGGAAGGCGTAGACGAGCATGTAGAGGGCGGTGACGGCCCTGCTGCCCTGGCGCAGTGGCTCCCAGGCGTGCCCCACTGCCACGAGCACGATCGCGAGGTACTTGGCGTTGTCGAAGAACGCGTCCCGCGGACGGGCCGGTCGGGGCGCCACGTCCGGCTGTTTCGTGTGCGTACGTTCCGTGTGCGCCTGTTCCGCCTGTGCCTGTTTCGTCTGCGCCGCCCGGCCCGCTTCGGCGTCCGGGCCGACCGTGGTCACCGTGTCACTCACGGGGCCTCCCGGAGCGACTCGGTGCGAGGGTGCCTCGTCTGGCCGGGAGTAAAGGAGTGGGGTGCGCGCAGAACATCGCCCGCACCCTAATCACAGGGCCGTGCTTTCGTTCAACTCGTAACGGGCGTGGCGCGCTTCGGTTCATGCCCGGGTATACGTGCCGGGACGGGCGATCGTCTCCCGGAGAGCGACGGTGAGCGGGTGCCGGGGCTCGGTCAGGACCCGCCGGGCCGGGCCGTGCTCGACCAGTTCACCGGCGTCGAGTACGGCGATGCGGTGGGCGAGTGCGGCCGTGTCCAGGTCGTGGGTGATGAGGACGAGGGCGAGGTCGGCGTGGTCACGGACCAGGGTCGTGAGCAGGTCGAGGAGGCCGCGGCGGGTCACGGTGTCGAGGCCTGAGGTGATCTCGTCGCAGATCAGGACCCGGGGCCGGGCGAGGAGGGCGCGGGCGAGGGCGGCGCGCTGGAGTTCGCCGCCGGAGAGCTCGCCGGGGCGGCGGGTGAGCTCGTCCGCGAGTCCGAGGCGCGCGAGGGTGGTGCGGGCCTCGGCGGTGGCGCTCTCCTGGTCGGTGCCGCGCAGCCGGACGGCGGTGCGGGCGACCTGGGCGAGGACGGGCCGGTGCTCGTCGAAGGCGGCCCGGGAGTCCTGGAACACGTACTGCACGGCGGCGAGTTGCGCCCTGCTGCGATGGCGCAGGCTGCGCGGCAGTGCGGTGCCGTCGAGCAGGATCTCGCCGTCGTGGTCCCGGTGGAGGCCCGCGAGGCAGCGGGCGAGGGTGGTTTTGCCGCTGCCGGAACGGCCTACGACGGCCAGGCATTCACCGCGGTGCAGGGCCAGGCGCGAGAGGCTCAGGACGGGGGTCCCGCCCTCGTGTACGGCGGTCATGTCCCGTACTTCCAGGACGGGTTGCCCGGTGCCGGCAGGTGCCTCCTCGGGCGATGCCGTCCGCCGTGCGTCGAGCAGCCGCCGCGTCCACTCGTGCCGGGGCGCCTCCCACACTCGCCGCACGGGGCCCGACTCCACGACCCGGCCGGCGCGCAGGACGAGGACGTCGTCGGCGAGAGCCCGGACCACATCGAGGTCGTGGCTGAGCAGGACGACCGCGACGCCCCGGGCCGCGACCGCCGCCAGCCGGTCGACGATGCCGCTCCTGGTGAGCACGTCCTGGCCGGTGGTGGGCTCGTCGGTGACGATGACCCGGGCGCCGAGGAGAAGGGCCTGGGCCAGCACGACGCGCTGCTGCTGGCCACCCGAGAGCTGGTGCGGATAGCGGCGCAACAGGTCCACGGCATCGGGAAGTCGGGCGTCCGCCATGGCGCGCAGGACCAGTTCGCGAGCCGCCCCACGGCGCTCGGTGCGGGGGAGGTGGCGTACGTGGGGGCGGGCGATGTCGTCGAGCAGTGCGCTGACGCGGCGGGCCGGGTTGAGGACGGCGGCCGGATGCTGGGGCACGTAACCCACCGGCCCGTCGCCCGGCCGGCGTACCTCTCCGGTGACCCGGGCCCCGGCCGGATACTCCCCCAGCAGCGCGAGTCCCGTGGTGGTCTTGCCGCTGCCGGAGGCACCGACCAGGGCGGTCACCCGGCCGGGAAGCACCCGCAGGCGCAGCCCGTCGACGATCGTGCGGCCGTCGACCTCGACACACAGGTCGTTGATCTCGGCGACGGGCTCCGCCGGGTCCGTCTCATGGTTCACGGCCGCCGTCCCTTCCTTGTCGGGCTCTTCGCCAGGGCGGCGTCGAAGAGCAGGTTGGTGCCCGTCGTCAGGGCGACGATCAGCAGCGCGGGGACGACCACGGCCCAGGGCTGCACGAAGAGACCGGTGCGGTTGCGGTCGACCATGACCGCCCAGTCGGCGGCGTCCGTGGCGACTCCCACGCCGAGGAAGGCGGCCGTCGACACCAGGTACAGCACACCCGTCAGCCGGATGCCGGCGTCAGCGGCCAGCGTGCGCAGTGCCGAGCGGCCGACGTAGCCGACGGCGACGCGCCACCACGTCTCGCCCTGCATGCGCAGGGCCTCCACCGCGGGCCGGGCGGCCGCCTCGGCCGCGGCGGCCCTGACGATCCGGGCGGCGTCGGGCACGTTCACCAGCGCGACGAGCAGCGCGAGCCCCGCGGCGCCGGGCGAGAACACCGACGCCACCAGCAGGATCAGCAGCAGCGACGGTACGGCGAGCAGGACGTCCAGGGGCCGCATCAGCAGCTCCTCCAGCCGCCGCGCGTGGGTGACTGCGCTGACGAGACCGACCGGCAGCGCGACGAGGTAGGCGAGGGCCGTGGCCGCGAGGGCCGTCAGCACGACCGTACGACCGCCGTGCAGCACCTGCTGCCAGACATCCCGGCCCACGAAGTCCGTGCCGAGCCAGTGGCCGTCGCCGGGGGTGAAGGAGATGCCGCGGGGACCGGGTTCACCGGCGGCCAGGGGCCCCAGGAGGGCGAGGAGCAGTGGGACGGCGACGATCGTCAGGCCGAGGAGGAAGCGGCGCGGGGCCCTCATGCGGCCACCCCCGCCCGGGGCGTCAGCCGGTACGCCACCACGTCCGCGCCCAGATTCAGTACGACGGTCAGCACGCCGAACGCGACCGCCAGTCCCTGCACCACCGGCACGTCCCGTTCGGCGACGGCGTTGAGGAGGACGGTTCCGAGCCCGGGGATCACGAACAACGCCTCCACGACGATGACGCCGCACAGCAGCCAGTCGGCGGTACGGGCGAGTTGCTGGGCGGCCGGGGCGAGGGCGCCCGGCAGGGCGTGGGCGTAGCGGACGCGGGCGCCGGGGACGCCGTAGCGGCGGGCGTGGGCGGCGTAGGGCGAGCCCAGGGCGTCGACCATGCCGGCCCGGACGAGCCGGGACAGGGAGCAGACCGGGCGCGACAGCAGGACCAGTACGGGCAGGACGAGCACGGCCGGGTGGCCCAGCAGGTCCGTGCCGTAGCCCACCGCGGTCGGCGGCAGCCAGGCGAGCTTCAGCGCGAACACCGTCACCAGCAGCACTCCGAGCGCGAACTCGGGCACGGCGTAGACGGCGAGGGTCAGCGAGCTGACCAGGCGGTCGGTCAACCGCCCCTCGTGGCGGGCGGCGAGCACGCCGAGCCCGAACCCGAGCGGGACGAGCAGGACCAGGGTGAGCGCGGCCAGCAGCAGGGTCGGGCCGAAGCCCTCGGCTATGTACCGGGACACGGGCCGGCCGGAGGCCAGGGACGTGCCGAAGTCGCCGTGCAGCAGGCCGGCGGCCCAGCTCAGCAGCCGTTCGTGGGCGGGCCGGTCCAGGTCCATTGCGTCGCGGATCGCGGCGATGCGGGCGGGGTCGGGCTGATCGCCCGCGAGGGCGACGGCGGCGTCGCCCGGCAGGGCTTCGGTGAGGGCGAAGACCAGGAGGACGACGGCCAGGGTCTGGAGCAGGCCGAGGGTCAGGCGCCGGGCGATGAAGGAGCCCAGCGGGCCGTGCGCTGTGCCGCGGTGGGCCGTCGAGCGGCTGCCGCGGCGTCGTGGCTTGTCGCGCACCGCGGCGCAGCCGCGGAGCGACGCAGCCCCGCGCGCCTTCCGGGTGTCTGTGCTCATGCCAGCCATACGTTGTCGAAGCGGGCCCAGTCGAGGGTATTGGCGGGGGCCTTGGTCTCGACTCCTCTGACGTTGCGGGCCGTTCCGAGGATCCAGTCGGCGAAGCCCCAGATGAGGAAGCCGCCCTCGGTGTACAGGCGGCGCTGCATCCGCTCGTAGACAGCCGCCCGCTGGCTCTTGTCACGGGTGGACTGGGCCTGCCGGTACTGCGCGTCGAAGTCCTTGTGGTGCCACTTGGTGGCGTTGGTCGTGGAGTCGGTGAGCAGGCGCTGGGAGATGTGGGCCTCGATGGGCATGGCCCCGGAGCGGTAGCAGCACAGGGTGCCGCCGTCGAGGATGTCGCTCCAGTAGGAGTCCTTGCTGCCCGTCCGCACGTCGAGCGTGACTCCGGCCTTGGCGGCCTGGTCGCGGAAGATGCCGGCGGCCTCGGTGAATCCGGCGGCGACGGCCGAGGTGTCCAGGGTGACCTTCAGCTTCCCGGCGCCGGCCCGCTTGAGCAGGGCGCGGGCGCGGTCGAGGTCCTGGCTGCGCTGCGGCAGGGAAGAGGCGTAGTACTCGTAGCCCTTGCCGAACAGGTCGTTGGCGACCTCGCCCGCGCCGGACAGGGCGCCGTCGACGAGTTCCTGCCGGTCGGCGATGAGGAAGAAGGCCTCCCGCACCCGCCTGTCGTCGAAGGGCGGCCGGTCGGTCTTCATGCAGAACGCCTGCATGGCGCTGTTGCGCAGCCGCACGATCTCGATCCGGCCCCGGTCCTCGTGGGCGCGGGCGGTGGCCGGGTTGAGCTCGTGGGCGTACTCGACCTGGCCGCCCAGCAGGGCGTTGACCCGCGCGGACTCCTCGTTGGCGACGACGAACTCGATCTCGTCGAGGTGCGGGGCGCCGTCCCAGTACGCGTCGTTGCGGCGGAAGACGGCGGAGCGGCCGGGCGCGAAGGAGACGAACCGGAAGGGGCCCGAGCCGATCGGCCTCTTGTCGAAGTCGGACGCGTTCTCGGGGACGATGTACGCGCCGAACGCGGCCAGGACGTTGGGGAACTCGGCCGTGGGGCGCTTGAGGACGAACTCGATGGTCCTCTCGCCTGTGGCGCGGCTGGCGTCGAGGTCGATGGGTTCGAGGGAGGCCTTGGCGCGGAACGTCTTCTCGGGGTCGGCGATACGGCGGTAGCTGTGGAGGACGTCCTTTGGGGTGACCGGCCTGCCGTCGTGGAAGGTGGCTTCGCGGAGGGTGACCTGCCAGCGGTCGAGGGACTTGTTCGGCTCCCACTTCTCGGCGAGGCGGGGCCGGGCGGCGAGGTCGGGGCCGTAGTCGGCGAGTTTGTCGTAGAGGGCCTTGGCGCGGGCGACGTCGGCGAAAAGGTTGGCCAGGTGCGGGTCGAGGGTCTCGCTCGCGCCGCCTCCGGCGAAGGCGGCGCGCAGGCGTCCGCCCCGCTTCGGCGGTCCGTCGCCGCCGGCGGCCTCGTCGTCCGTGCCGCCGCCCGCGCAGCCCGCGAGGGCCAGGACGGCGGCGCCGGTGCCGGCGGCGAGGAAGCCGCGGCGGTGCAGGCCGGGAAAGCGTTCGTCGTACATGAGTGGTCCTTCGTGTCAGTGGGTGTGCAGGCGCGCGACGAGGTGCAGCCGGTCCCCGTCGGCGGCCGCGCCGGGCGACTCGTTCGTCCGCCAGGGCGGTTCGGTGCGCGGGCCGGGGCCGTCGTGGAGTTCGAGCACCTCGAATCCGTGCGCGGCGAGGAAGTGCCGCAGTTCGTGCGGGAACAGCAGCCGCCAGGCGGAGTGCTGCGGGACGGGCGGGGAACCGTCGTCGGTCGTCCACACGCGGGTGCGGCGCAGGAGTTGGGCCGTACGGTCCACGGTCAGCGTGGTGCGGGACCGGTAGGTCCTGTCCTGCCAGGTGAAGGCGTCGACGGCGGGCCGGTCGAGCAGGTCGGTCCGGCCCAGGAAGTACGCGCCGTTGCGCAGCTCGGCGACGAGCAGGCCGCCCGGTGCGAGGGCGTGGCGGCAGGAGGCGAGGAAGCCGTCGAGCTGGTCGTTGGTGTGGCAGTACAGCAGGGAGCTGTCCAGGCAGACCACGGCGTCGAAGGAACCGAGGTCGAAGCCGTGCAGGTCGGCGCGGACGTACCGGGGTCCGGGGTGGTGCGCGCGGGCGTGGGCGAGCATCGCCTCGGAGAGGTCGGCGCCGGTCACCGTCCGGCCGGCCCCGTGCAGGTGCGCGGCATCGCGGCCGGTGCCGCAGCCCATGTCCAGGACCCGCGGCCCGGCCCCGTGGCGGCGCAGGCAGTCCTCGGTCCACCGGGCGGCCAGCCGCTCGGTGTCGGGGAACCGCGCCTCGTACAGCGCGGGGTGGTCGGTGAGCAGGTTTTTGCTGGTCACGCCCTGCTCCTGTCCCCCACCGGCGCGGCGGCCCCCGGGGCGGTACCGGCGGGCAGGGCGCCGCGCCGGTGCAGCCGGGCCACGCCGAGCGCGGAGGCGAG
>NZ_JBEXSH010000406.1:0-7856 GCF_040613555.1 Streptomyces sp. NPDC006265 | reverse complement strand
AGCCCTCGTCGTACGCGTCCATTCCGCCCCGTTCCACGATCCCGGTCCGTCGTTCCGCCCGCCCGGCCGCGAGGGCGTCGTACCGCCCACGCAGCCCTGCGCGGCGTCGGCACGGGCACGGTACTCAGGACACCCACCCGGGCACAGCCCCTGTCCACCGGTCCCGCCGTGGCCGTCGCCACACCTCGAAGGCCGACCGTACGGCGAGTGCGACCGTCCGAGAGCCGCGATCCCCCTGGCCCACAGGGGACCCCCGCAGGTTATCCACAGGGCGCTCCGGCCGTTCGTCCACCGGAGTGACACCCTACGGTGCCCGCCCGTACACCCATTCCCTTCTTCTAGAACCTGTTCTATCTTGACGCACCGTCAGCTCAACGGGATCGGCCGGAAGGACAGGCACCGTGGACTTCACCTTCACCGAGGAGCAGCAGGCGGCGGCCGAGGCTGCGAAGGGCGTGTTCGCCGGCGTCGCACCCGACGCCGTGCCCAGCCCGGCCATGACCCCGGGCGCCGTCGCCGAGACCTGCGACCGCGCCCTGTGGGCCAGGCTCGCCGACGCGGACCTGCTGAGCCTGCTGCTCGACGCCCGGTACGGCGGGGCGGGGCTGGACGCCGTCGCGCTCTGCCTGGTGCTGCGGGAGTCGGCGAAGGTCCTGGCCAGGGTGCCCCTGCTGGAGAGCTGCGCGGCAGCGGCGGCCGTCCAGGCCTACGGCCGTGAAGAGGCGAAGGCGGACCTGCTCACCCGGGCCGGCCGGGGCGAGACCGTCCTGACCGTCGCCGCGCACGGCCGCACCGGCCACGACCCGGCCGAGCAGGCCGTGACCGCCCGGCAGGACGGCGGGACCTGGGTGCTGGACGGGGTGCAGACGGCCGTGCCCTGGGCCTACGACGCCGACGTCACGCTCGTCCCCGCGCACACCGGGACCGGACGGACCGTGCTCGCCCTGGTGCCGCGCGGGCACGAGGGCGCCGTCCTCGCGGAGCAGTTCTCGACCAGCGGCGAGCGGCTCGGCGAGCTGCGGCTGGAGGCGGCACGGCTGCCCGCCCGGGACGTCATCGACACCGACGGGGCGTGGGAGTGGCTGCGGGACCTGCTGGCCACCGGGACGTGCGCGCTGGCGCTCGGGCTCGGGGAGCGCGTGCTGCGGATGACCGGGGAGTACACGGGCAAGCGGGAGCAGTTCGGGTTCCCGATCGCGACCTTCCAGGCCGTCGCCGTGCAGGCCGCCGACCGCTACATCGACCTGCGCGCGATGGAGGCCACGCTGTGGCAGGCAGCGTGGCGGATCACCTCCGGGGCACCGGGCCCGCTGCCCGCCGCCGGGGACGTGGCCGTCGCCAAGATCTGGGCTGCGGAGGGCGTACGCCGGGTCGTGCAGACCGCGCAGCACCTGCACGGCGGGTTCGGCGCCGACGTCGACTACCCCCTGCACCGCTACCACGCCTGGGCCAAGCACCTGGAACTGTCACTCGGCCCGGCCGCGGCCCACGAAGCGGCCCTGGGCGACCTGCTGGCGGCCCACCCACTGGCCTGACCGCGCGGGCCGGGGCCGGCTGATCGCCAGGTGTCAGAGGACGAACCCCTGCTGCCCGTCGTCCGTCACCACGGGACGGCCCACCGCCTCCCACACCTGCATGCCGCCGTCGACGTTCACGGCGTCGACGCCCTGCTGGGCCAGGTACATCGTGACCTGGGCGGACCGGCCGCCGGAGCGGCAGATCACATGGACCCGGCCGTCCTGCGGGGCGGCCTCGGTCAGCTCGCCGTACCGGGCGACGAAGTCGCTGATGGGGATGTGCAGCGCCCCTTCGGCGTGACCGGCCTTCCACTCGTCGTCCTCCCGGACGTCCAGCAGGAAGTCACCGTCCTTGAGGTCCGCGACCGCTACCGTGGGCACACCAGCTCCAAAACTCATGCGTCCGACGCTACCCGAACCGGCCGGAGCACCGCCGGGACGCGGCTCAGCCCTGGCCCCCGCCGTCGCCCCAACCCTGGCCCCGGCCCTCTCCCTCGCCGAGCAGCGCGGCCAGCTCCGTTTCCCGCTCGGAGACCTGGGCGAGCAGGCCCTGCCCGATCTCGTCCAGGAGCCGGTCCGGGTCGTCCGGGGCCAGCTGGAGCATGTGGCCGATGGCGCTGTCCTCCAGTTCCCCGGCGAGCAGGCCGAGCAGTTCCTTGCGCTGGGTGAGCCATTCGAGGCGGGCGTAGAGCTCCTCGGCGCGGCTCGGGCCCTGCTTCAGCTCGGGCCCCTTGGCCCACTCCGCGGCGAGCTCACGCAGCTCCGCCTCGTCGCCCCGGGCGTAGGCGGCGTTGACGCGCGTGATGAACTCCTCGCGCCGCCGGCGCTCCTTCTCCTCCTGCGCCAGGTCCGGATGGGCCTTGCGGGCGAGGTCGCGGTAGAGCTTGCGGGCCTCCTCGCTGGGGCGGACCCGCTGCGGGGGCCGTACCGGCTGGTCCGTGAGCATCGCGGAGGCCTCCGGGAACAGACCGCCGCCGTCCATCCAGCCGTGCAGCAGTTCCTCCACGCCGGGGATGGGGGCGAGCCGCGCCCGGGCCTCGTCCGCCCGCTGCCGGTCCGCGGGGTCGCCGCTGCGGGCGGCTCTGGCCTCCAGGATCCGGGCGTCCAGATCCTCGAGCCGGGCGTAGAGCGGGCCGAGTTTCTGTTCGTGCAGCCGGGAGAAGTTCTCGACCTCGACGCGGAAGGTCTCCACCGCGATCTCGTACTCGATCAACGCCTGCTCGGCGGCCCGCACGGCCCGCTCCAGCCGCGCCTCGGGCCGTGCGGCGTCGTCGCCGTCCTGCTGAGCTTCCGGGGTCGTCACCCGACCAGCCTAGGTGACGAACCGACGGCGCCCGCGCTCCGGAGGGCAGGACCGGGGCGCTGCCGACTTGCCCGGGCGGCATGGGGGGACCGGGGCGGCACGAGCGGCCCCGGCGGCCTACACCCCCGTCTCCGCCGCGACCTTCCCCGCCCGCACCCCCGCCAGCAGCTCCGAGTGATCCGCCTCGGTCCGGTCCGCGTAGGCCACGGCGAAGTCCGCCATCGCCTCGTCCAGCTCCTCGTTCTTCCCGCAGTACCCGGCGATGAGCCGCGGATCGGCGCTGTGGGCGTGGGCGCGGGCCAGGAGCGCGCCGGTCATGCGGCCGTAGTCGTCCATCTGGTCGGCGGCCAGGGCGGCGGGGTCGACGCTGCCCTTGCGGTTGCGGAACTGACGGACCTGGAAGGGGAGCCCGTCGACCGTCGTCCAGCCCAGCAGGTTGTCGCTCACGACCTGCATCCGCTTCTGGCCCAGCACGACCCGACGGCCCTCGTGACCGGCCTCCGGCGCCTCGAAACCGGCCGTCACCAGATGCGGCACCAGCGCCGACACCCGCGCCTCCTTCACCTGGAGCACCAGCGGCTCGCCCCGGTGGTCCAGGAGCAGCACGACGTAGGACCGGGTGCCGACACTGCCCGTGCCGACGACGCGGAAGGCCACGTCCTGCACCGCGTGCCGGGCGAGGAGCGGCAGGCGGTCCTCCTGGAGGGTGCCGACGTACTCCTCCAAGGACGTGGCCACCGCCGCGGCCTCCGCGTCCGGGACGCGCCGCAGGACCGGCGGGGCGTCGACGAACCGGCGTCCGCCGTCCTCGGTGGCCTCGGTCGACTTGGCCGCGAAGCGGCCGCTGGTGTTGTGGCGGGCCTTCTCGGAGACGCGCTCCAGCGTGCCGAGCAGATCATGGGCGTCCGCGTGGGAGACGAGCTCCTCGTCCGCGATGGCGTTCCACGCGTCCAGCACCGGGAGCTTGGCCAGGAGCCGCATGGTCCTGCGGTAGGCGCCCGCCGCGTCGTACGCCGCCTTGCGGCACTGGTCCTCGTCGGCGCCCGCCACCCGGCCCGCGAGCACCAGAGAGGCCGCGAGGCGCTTGAGGTCCCATTCCCAGGGGCCGAAGACCGTTTCGTCGAAGTCGTTCAGGTCGATGACCAGGCCGCCGCGCGCGTCCCCGTACAGGCCGAAATTGGCGGCGTGGGCGTCGCCGCAGAGCTGGGCCCCGATCCCGGTCATGGGCGTGCGCGCCAGGTCGTAGGCCATGAGGCCCGCCGAGCCGCGCAGGAAGGCGAACGGGGTGGCTGCCATGCGGCCGACCCGGATGGGGGTCAGCTCGGGCAGCCGTCCGCGGCCGGACTCCTCGACGGCGCTCACCGCGTCGGGCCGGCAAGCGTCCAGGTCGAGCGTGGCGTGCGCGCTGCGCGGGATCCGCTTGCGCAGGGCCTTGCCCTCGTCCTTGGGCGAGCCCTCGGCCGGCCACTTCGCGAAGCCACGCACCCGGGGCAGCCGGGGCGGTGCCTCGTCCTTCGCCGTGGCCCCGTCCTCGTCCTGAGCTCCAGCCCTGGTCATCCCGACCGCCTCCCCCGCACGCGTACGAACATCAACTCGTGCCGACCGTACAACCGGCGGCCGAAACGCGTCACACCCTGTGGACAACTCCACAGCTGTGGACAATCCGTGCCGGGTCCGTACGGCAGCGGCGGGCTACGTCCCCGAGGGCACGGTGGCCTCCACCGGCACCACCGCCTCTTCATCCGTCCGCGCCTGCGTCAGCAGCCGCTCGGCCCGGTCCACGGTGATGTCGAGCCGGGCCAGCACCGCCGGAACGGTGATGCTGGGCAGGAAGTGCTCGAACAGTACGACGACCCGGCGCTCCAGATCCTGCCGCTGGCAGCGCAGCTGGGACAGCAGCTGCACCCCGGAGAAGCTGCCGACCAGCAGCTCCGCCGTCTCCGCCACGTCGACGTGCTGCAGCAACTCGCCCCGCGTCTTCGCCTCGCCCAGCATCTGCGTGTTCTGGTCGATCCACATCCGGAAGGCCGGGGTGCGGTCGAGGTCCATGGCTCCCTGGTCGAGGGCGAGCCCCACACTGGCGCGCACCAGCGGTTCGGACCGCAGCCGGCGGGCCATCACCAGGCCGGAGTCGACGAGTTCCTGGAGCTTGCTGGACTGCGGCGGGAGCGTGATCGCGAGCTGCTCCTCGAACACCCCCACCGCCAGCTCCTCCTTGGAGCCGAAGTGGAAGTACAGCGCGCCCTTGGTGACGCCTGCCCGGTCCAGGATCTCGCCGATGGTCGCCGAGGTGTAGCCGCGTTCGTCGAAGACGGCCGCTGCCGCCTCCAGGATGGTCCGCCGGGTGCGGATCGCGCGCTCCTGTCGCGCCATCGGGTGCCTCCTGATCTCCGTCGATCCCTGTGAAGTCGCTGTGTCGCGAGGGCGCGAGGGCCTGTCCCAGCGGCTTGGCTCACCCTTTGAAAAGAACCGGCTCGTCCGTATCTTAGTCTGGCGTCGATCGCGGCCAGGCAGCCGATCCTGGGGGTTCTCATGCCGCAGACAGGGCCTTTGAGCGCACTCGCGGACGATCAGACCGGACGCGGGGGCCGTCCGGCAAACGGAGCCGCTACGACCGTCGAGAACCCGCCACAGAGCATCGTCCCCCCACAGACCGCACCACCGTGTCCCGCCACCGACGAACCCGAGCCACCGGCAGCCGCCACCGGAGAGCCCACGCCCTTCGCCGCCGTCACCGACGAACCCGTGTCACCGGTCACCATCACCGACGAACCCGTGTCACCATCTCCCGTCACCGAACGCACCGCTCCCCACTCCCACACCACCGTCACCAAGGAACTCGCCCATCGCACCACCGAGACGGACGTCTTCCCCGCCCGGTGGACCCCAATCTCCGACACCCGTTTCCGCTTCACCGCGCACTGGCCGGCCGCCCACTCCTTCTTCGGCCCCGTGGACGACCGCCACCAGGACCCGATGATCGTGGGGGAAACGTTGCGGCAGGCCTCGATGGTGCTGGCGCACGCCGAGTTCGGCGCCCCGGCCGACACACACTTCGTCATGTGGGACCTGACGGTCCGCGTCGATCCGTCCGCGCTGCTGCTGGCCGATGCCGCCGAGCCGGTCGAGTTCGACGTCGTGTGCTCCGAAGTCCGCCGCCGCGGCCGCGGCCTGCACAGCATGCGGACGACGATGGAGTTCCGCCGCGCGGGACGGCTCGTCGCCCGCGGCACCGGCAGCACCGGCTGCACCTCCCCGCGCGCCTACCGCCGCCTGCGGGCAGGCAAGGTGAGTGCCCTGGACACCCCGGTGCCACTGCTGCCCGGCATAGCGCCGCAGATCGCGGGACGGGCCCGTGCCGAGGACGTCGTCCTCGCACCCACGGACCGCCCCGGCGTCTGGCACCTGCGCGTCGACACCGGCCACCCGGTGCTCTTCCCGCGGCCCAACGACCACGTCCCCGGCATGGTCCTGTTCGAGGCGGCCCGCCAGGCCGCGACCGCCGCGTCCGGCCGGCACCCCTTCCTGCCGTCCACGATGACGGCCGGCTTCACCCGGTACGCCGAGCTGCACGGCCCGTGCCGGATCGAGGCCGAGGTCCTCGACGAGAGCCCGGGGGAGGTCACCGTACGGGTGTCGGGGCGGCAGGACGGCGAGTCCGTCTTCACCGCCTCCCTGACCGCCGCCCGGCCGACGCGGGTACGGTCCCTGTCGTGAGGGTCAAGCTTCTGATCACGGGCGCGAGCGGCTTCGTCGGCAGCCGGGTCGCCGCCACGGCACAACGTCAACCGGGCGCCCATGTACGCCTGTTGTCCCGGAACGCACCACACGGCCCCGAGTACGTCCACGGCGACCTCTGCGCCCCGCCCTCCCTGCGCGGCGTCTGCGCCGACACCGACGTCCTGGTGCACTGCGCCGCGCGGGTCGGTGGCGACGCCGAGACCGTCGAGGCGGTCAACGACCACGGCACCCGCGCCCTGGTCGAGGAGGCAGTGCGCGCCGGAGTACGCCGGATCGTGTACGTCAGCACGGCCGCCGTCCACGGCCGGGGCCCCTTCCGCGGTGTGCGCCCCGGGGAGGTACCGATCGCGCCCGCGTCGCCCACCAGCCGCACCCGGGCCGCCGCCGAACGGTACGTCCTCGACGCGGGAGGCCTGGTGCTGCGCCCGCACCTCGTGTACGGCGAGGGCGACCACTGGATGATCCCCGGCCTGGTGTGGTTGTTGAAGGAGCTGTCGGCCACCCTGACCGGCTGTGATGCGCTCCAGTCGATGATCGACGTCGACAGCCTCGGCCGTGCGGTGGTGGCCGCCGCGCTCGCCCCGGTGCCCGGCGGCGGTGTGCACCATGTCAACCACCCCGAGCCGGTGGCGGTCCCCGACCTGCTGGCGTCCGTGGGCCGAGAGTTGGAGATGCCCGGCGGCGGTGCGGCCGTGGACGTCGCCACCGCCCTGGACCGGGCCGCCGGGTCTCCCCTCGCCCTCCATCACCTCGGCATGCTCACGGTCGACCACTGGTTCGCCGACGACGCGTTCTGGAAGGACTTCGACTGCTCGCCCGGCGAGGGGTTCGCGGCCGCGTTCAGCCGTGCGGCGCCCTGGTACCGCGCGTTCCTCCAGGGCCGGAAAGTCTCCTGACCGCCTGAGCCTCCGCCCCCGCTCACTCCGCCTCCGATTCCTTCGCCTCTGCTTCCCCCGCTCCCTCCGCCTCCTCCGGGCGCGGGCCACTGCCCGGACCCCGGCCGTGCAGCAGCACCGGCAACTCCTCGTGACCGGTGGAGATGATGGACCGCAGCCGCTTCGGCGGACGCGACGGATCGGCCAGGGCCAGCCGAGGGAAGCGCGCGAACAGCGACGTCAGGGCCACGGTGGCCTCGGCCATGGCCAGGGGCCGGCCCAGGCAGTGGTGCACGCCGTGGCCGAAGGACACGTGGTCACGGCTGGTGGCAAGGCCTCGACGAGGACGTACTCCGACGGCTCGTCCACGCTGCGCGACCAGTCGAACCACAGGCAGCCGGGCTCGGCGCGCGTCGCCCG
>NZ_JBEXSH010000405.1:0-7862 GCF_040613555.1 Streptomyces sp. NPDC006265 | reverse complement strand
CCTCGCCCGGGTCTTCGACCGCTTCTACCGCGCCGCCGACGCCCGCTCCCTGCCGGGCTCGGGCCTCGGCCTGTCGATCGTCCGCGAGGTGGCCCTGGCGCACGGGGGAGCGCCGTTCGCGTACCGGCGGGACGGGGGTGGGACGGTCATCGGGTTCACGGTGGGCGGGGGAGCATGACCGGTGCTACTCCGCGATGCCGCTGAAGCCCACCACCTCGTGCACCGTCGCCCGCACCAGGTACTCCCCGGGCACCGAGTTGCGCGCCCCGTACCGCTCGGCGAGGTCCTCGCCCATGTAGCGGGCGCCGATGCGGGTGGCCCAGTGGCGCAGCTCCCCGGGGTCCTGGGTGAGCCGCGCCGTGCAGTCGAGCATCACATACGCGTACGGCGGTTCCTGGTCGTCCACGCACAGGGCGAAACGCGGGGAGCGCAGCAGCGCCCTGGCCTTGAGAGACGCGTGCCAGGTGGTGAACAGGACCTGGGTCCGGCCGTCCGGGGTGTCGTCCAGGAGGAACCACACCGGGGTGACGTGGGGCCGTCCGTCCGTGCGATGGGTCGCCAGCTTCCCCGTACGGGTGCCGGTGAGGACGAACGACCTCCACTGCCCTTCGGACATCGGCCTCACGCCGCGACCGTCTCCGCCGCCGGCATCGGCACCGCCGACACCCGGAACCCGGTGGCCGTCTCCTTCAGCGCGGACTCCACCTCCCCGCTCGCACGACCGCGGAAGCGGAACCGGCCGCCGACGTGCTCGTAGTAGGCGTCCGCGAGCGGCAGCACCTCGCCCACGTCGAGCAGGGCCTCGGCGTAGGGGCCGGGGGCGCGGCCGGTCATCGGCGTCACCTCGGTGATGCGGCAGGGGCGCGCGGCCGGGGCCGGGATCAGGAGGTAGCCGCCGAACTCGCGGTCGGGCTTCGGTGCGCCGGGCGGCAGGGTGCGGCCCAGCTGGAAGCGGAAGGCCGCGTGCATCAGGTCGTAGGCGTGCACCTCGCGCCACACGAAGGCGATCTCGGCTCCGCCGACCCGCGCCCCGACCTCCAGGAAACTGACGTGCGGCCGGCCGGAGACGGTGTCGACGAACACCTCCAGGTGGAAGACGGTCGCCTGCCCGGTGAGTGCCTTCAGGGCCTCGGCGGCGTAGGCGCCGATGGCCGCGAGGACCGTCTCGTCGTCCTCCTCGACCGAGCCGAGGAAGCTGCCCGTGCGGAAGCCCAGGCAGGTGTTGACGTACCGGGAGGCGGTCCAGTGCAGCAGTTCGGAGCCGGTGAAGACGCCGTCGACGTGGTAGATCCGGCCCGCCTGGAAGCGCTGCACGAGCAGCGGTTCGCCGGTGAA
Organism: Streptomyces sp. NPDC006265; assembly: GCF_040613555.1. NCBI lineage: Bacteria > Bacillati > Actinomycetota > Actinomycetes > Kitasatosporales > Streptomycetaceae > Streptomyces > Streptomyces sp. NPDC006265. The sequence continues at coordinate 6,527 of NZ_JBEXSH010000405.1, read as the reverse complement.
GTCCAGCCGGGGCACGTCCTCGGGGCCGTCGAGCCGTACGACGCCCTCGCTGCAGCTGCCCCGGGTGGGCTTCACCACGAGCGGCCAGCCGTGCGCCCGGCCGAAGTCCACGACGGTCCGGGCGTCGGGCGCGAGGGCGAAGTCCGGTACGTCGAGACCGGCTTCGGCGACCGCGGTGGCCATCAGGAACTTGTCGCGGAACGGTTCCAGGAACGCCGTGCGCGGGCCCGGGCAGCCCCACTCCTCGCGCAGGGCCGCCGCGACCAGGAGGTCGTCCTCCTTGAGCGAGACGATGCCCCGCGGCGGTCCGTACCGGGCGGCGAGCAGCCGGGTCGCCGCGCGTACGGCGTCCAGGTCGTCGGTGCGCTCGACCAGGACGACGTCGGCGGCGGTCTCCGGTACGGAGGGCAGGCCCACCTCGGTGGTGATGTACGAGACGTGGTGGGTGCCGTGGTCCACGTACGCGGCGTAGCGGGCGTAGCTCTCGCGCCAGCGGTTGATGACGACGAGGTGCGGCTTCGGGGCGCGGGTCATGCTCACTCCTCCCCGGCCAGCTCGTACATGCCCTCGCCGTCGAGGTAGTGGATGGTGCCGATGTCGCGCATCACGACCTCCTCCATCTCGTGGAAGAGCCTGACGAAGCCGACGTAGGTGAAGTCGCAGGTGGTGGGCACGATCTCGCCGCCGACGGGGACGAACTGCGAGAAGTCGTAGAAGCTCTCCAGCTTCTTGATGTCCTCGATGTGGCGCAGTCCGGCCAGCCGGCCGGCGGTCGGGGAGACCAGGCCGACGGAGGCGAAGTGCTGCTTGATCGTGTAGTCCTGGGCGTGCCGGGCCTGGAAGCGCTCGGGCCGGACGTAGGCGTCGACGGCCCAGTCGAAGGGGGACTCGCCGGTGGCGTGACGGACGTAGTACGGCAGGTCGCCGCCGCAGATCCGGGCGCCCGTCTCGATCAGCACCGGCCCCTCGGGGGTGAGCTTCAGCTCGGTGTGGGCCGGGCCGTGCCGCACGCCGAGGGCGTCCAGGACGCTCAGCGCGTAGGGGACCAGCCGGTCCTGGACGTCGCCGCGACGGGGCAGCAGGTAGACGGAGTTGGAGATGTCGTGCACGCCGTTCACCGAGATGCGGCTGGTGGCGATGATGTCGGTGACGTGGTGGCGGCCGTCCCGGCTGACGGTGTTGACCATGTACTCGCCGCCGTAGAGGTACTCCTGGGCGACGACGCCCTCGTTGCGCTGCGAGAACAGGTTGTCGGCGCCGGTGAGTTCGCGGAACGCGGCGGCGCTGTCCTGCGGGGTGTCGCAGAAACGGATGCCGTCGTTTCCGGCGCTGGACAGGGGCTTCACGACGACGCGGCCGCCGTGCTCCTCGTGCCAGGCCTCCAGTTCACCGGCGCTGGTGGCCAGCAGCTGACGGGCGCCACGCAGCCCGGCCGCCTTGATCGTCTCGATCATCGTGAACTTGTCGCGGCGGGCCTTGCTGAGGGCGGTGCCGTTGGTGGGCAGGCCCAGCGCCTCGCTGAGCCGGTCGGCGAACTCGACGCCGAACTCGTGCCCGGCCATGACGGCGACCGGCTCGTAGGCGCTCACCCGGCGCAGGGTGTCCTCGAAGTCCCCGTGGTGGACGATGTTGTCCGCGTAGAGGGAAAGGTCGAGCGAGGAGGCGAAGGCCGCCGGCTGTTCGGGGGTGCTCTGCACGCGCACGCACGCGTAGCCGGCGTCGCGGAACTCCGGCGGGTAGAACCGCGCCGTGCCGAAGGCGTCGACGAGGACGACGTGACCCTTGGTGCTCATCCACTGCTCCTTGATGCGTCAGGGGGTTGTGAGGTGGGGCGGGCGCCCGTGCGGCGGCTCAGGCCTTCGCTTCGGCCAGGGCGGCGCGGTCCGGCTCCGGTGCGGCGCTCCCGGCGGGACGGCGGCCCAGCCAGAGGTGTCCGGTGAGGGCGAGGGCGGACAGGGCGGCACCGGCCAGGCCGATGACCACGAAGGCCCAGCGGGGGCCGGCCGAGTCCTGGACGGCGCCGGACAGGGCGGGTCCGACGCTGTTGCCGACGGTGAGGGCGGCGCTGTAGCAGCCCATGACGACACCGCGGGAGCCTTCCGGGGCGAGTGCGCTGGCCGCGCTGCCGGTGGAGGCGAACGCGGGCGAGCACAGGGCCGCCGGGAGCACCATGGCGAGGCAGAGCAGCCGCCAGTCGCCGGTCGCGAAGCCGCCGACGACGGTGGTGAGGCCGACCAGGCCTGCGATGACGGCGAAGCCGGGCGGGCGCTTGACGGTGCCGTAGACGAGGGCGCCGATCAGCGAGCAGAAGCCGCAGACGGTCAGGACCAGGCCGGAGAACTCCATCTGGCCCGCGTGGCGCAGTCCGCCGACGATGGCCGTCTCGTACCCGGCGGTGGCCAGGGTGGTGGCGGTGGTCGCCATGAGGACGGGCACCAGGGCGGGCGTGAACCACTGCCGGAACGTCGGCTTCGGCGGCTGGGCGCCGGTGGCGGTCGGGGATGTGGTCGCCTTCACCGCCGGGTCGAGCAGGGCGAGTCCGAGCCCCGCGAGGCTGATGACGACGCCGAGCCCGCGCATGGACGCGGTGCTGGAGACGGCGGTGGCGACGGTGACTCCGAGGGCGGGGCCCACCATGTACGAGATGTTGGAGGTCATGGCGTCCAGGGCGAAGGCCGCGTTGCGGTCCTCGTCGGGGATCGCAACGGCCAGCCGCAGCCGCACCAGGGCGAAGCCGGGCAGGTTGAGCAGCCCGACCGCGAGCGCGCCGGCGATCAGCCCCTCGTAGGGCAGCAGCGGGCCCAGGCCCCAGAACAGCACCTGGGCGGCGACCGAGGCCAGCAGCACCGGGCGGGCTCCGTGGCGGTCCATCATGCGGCCCTGGAGGGGGCCGCCGATGCCCACGCCGACCGTCCAGGCCGTGATGACCAGTCCGGCGGCGCCGAACCCGCGGTCCAGGCCGAGGACGACCGCGAGATTCAGGACGACGGGGATCGTCACCACGGCGATCTTGGAGAACAGGCCCAGGAGCATCAGCGATCCGATGCCCTGGTGGGCCAGCACCTTGCGATAGGTTTTCATGTTCATGTCACTGAGCCGGTTCCGTCAGGTCGGGCACGGCGGCCCCCACGGCCCGCGCGATCTGCGCCAGGAGCGCCTCGTCGGTGAACCGGTGCCGCCGCCACAACGAGGCGAGCTTCCCGGGCAGTTCGGGCCGGTCCTCGAGTGCGCAGGTGAGGATGATGTTGGGGTGCCGTACGCCGTCGATGGTGAGTGTCTGGGTGCGGACGACGTCCAGCTCGCGGCCGGCGTCGCGGACGAACTCCGGTGTGGGGTCGTGGATCGGGAACTGCAGGCACACCTGCCGGACGGGTGCCACGGCCGGCACCCCGGGCGCGGGCCAGCTGCCGTCCAGGATCGACAGCAGACAGTCGTAGGTGTTGAAGCCGGAGGCGGCGATGCAGGGGGTGGTGGTGCCGGTGACCCGGGGATTGATCTCCAGGATCTTGTAGCGCCCGTCCTGGTAGATCATGTCGATCCCGATGGCGCCCTCCAGGTCCAGCGCGCGGCACAGCGCCTGGAGCCTCTCGGCGACGGGGGCGAACGCCTCGTCGTGCGCCGGGCGCGGGGCGGCGAAGCGCAGCCGGCCGAAGTTGAAGACCGGTCCGGCCTCGGCCGGGCCCTGCCACACCCGGGGCTGCACGACGTAGGTGCCGCGGGCGCCCACGACTTCCACCGAGCAGATCTCCCCGGAGACGCACTGCTCCAGAATGAAATTGCCGTCGTGCGGCCGGGCCAGGTGGTCCTGCAGTTCGCTCTCGTCGGATATCGCCACCATGCCGACGCCCATGCAGTCCCACAACGGCTTGCTGATCAACGGATATCCGAGGTCGGACGCCTGCATCAGAATGGAGTCGACATAGGCGGGGATCCGCAGTCCGCGGCCGGCCAGCACATCGCTGTCGACGAGGATGCCGCCGGGTAGGTCGAACCCGTGGTCCCGCAGCAGGCCCTTCGTCTCCCACTTGTTGGAGCCGACGTGCACGGCCGCCAGGCTGTGGCCGACCATGGGGATGCCGACGGGCTCCAGGATCCGCTTCACCACCGCGTCACGCAGGGCGTTCTCGTCCGCGATGGACAGGGACACCACGCCGTCGGCGGACCAGTCGATCACCTTCTTGGCGAGCTCCGCCGGCGAGATGTCACCGGGCAGCTTCTCGGCCGCACCCGGAAAGTCGTCCGGTCCGCAATCGCCGTCCGTGTAAAAGAGCTTGGCTTCTATTCCCTCCCGTTCGAACCTCGGCTCAAGACGTGTGAGATAAGGCTTGGTCTGCTGAATCTCGATGGATCGCAGAAAAGCGATTCGGCGCATTCTTCACCCTTTCGGGGGGCCATGGCCGCACAGCCATGCCGATTCGTGCAGCGCGATACGAGGATTCTGGCAGCGTTCCCGCGCCGAGCAGAGAGATAATCGGTGGCCCAAGGTGGCCTGACCGGAAGAGGAAGCCGACGATGGAGCGTTCGGGAACACAGCAGCGGGAACCGGAACCGGCGCTCCGGCAGGGTTCGCTGCTGCTCTACGAGTGGACCCTGCGCCACGGCACGCTCCGCGACCCTGCCGAGGCCTCCCGGGAACTGGGGCTCTCCGAAGGGGAGTTGAGCATAGCCGTCGACGACCTGGCGCGGCTCGGTCTGTTCCAGCGGCTCGGGGACGACGAGGTGTGGACGCCGGTGGATCCCACCGTCGCGGAGGTGACCGCGCGGGCTCCTCTGGAACGCGAGATACGCGAACGGCAGCGGGAGTTGAGCCGGCTGCACACCCGGCTCCGGCCGCTCGCCGCGCTGTTCGCCGAGCACTCCCGCAGCGGGCGCAGGACCGACCGGCTCCGGCAGGTGGACAGCGCCGCCGAGGTGCGCCGGGAGCTGTCGGCGATGACCCGGCTGTGCATGGAGGAGATGGTCAGCATCCAGCCCGGCGGCGGACGCAGCCCGAACACGCTGCACGGGATCGTCGCCGAGAGCGTCGGGATGCTGGAGCGAGGCGTTCGGGTGCGCACCCTCTACCAGCACACCGCGCGGGCCAGCCTCACGACCCAGACCTATGTGCGTGCCGTGTCGGCGGCGGGCGCGCAGATCCGCACCACCGCCGAGGTGTTCGACCGGGTCATCATCTTCGACCGGGAGACCGCGTTCGTTCCGCAGCCCCGCGTCGAGGGACGCCCGCCGGGCGCCTCGATCGTCACCGACCCCACCGTCGTGGGGTTCCTGTACCGGATGTTCGAGACGCTGTGGCGGTCCGGCCGGCCCTTCGACCTCGACGAGGTGAACGGCGGACGGCTCACCGAGCAGGTCGAGACCGCCCAGGACCGGCTGGCCTCCGACGATCTGAAACTGGCCATCCTGCGGCTGATGGCGGCCGGTCTCAAGGACGACGTGATCGCCCGCCGCCTCGGCATGGCCCCCCGCACCCTGCGCCGTCACCTGCGGGACATCACCGACGAGCTGGACGCGGAGAGCAGGTTCCAGGCCGGATACCGGGCCTGGCGTCTGGGGCTGCCCCTGGAGGACGGGGCCGGGGACGGGGGATCCGAGGAGCGGGCGGCGCACGGGCCGGCCTGACCTGAATTCGCCCCCGGCCGCGCACATATTGCCCGGACATTACGCTACGCGATTGTCTGCACGCGGACAGATGGGAAAGGGTTACACTCTCGCGGGTTTGCGACTACCGACCTCACTCCGGGGGAGTTGGCGATGAGTCCAGCAAAGTCCGTGGTCCCGATACCCAGCACCAAGGCCCGCGCGACCTATGTCGAGTTGCTCCGCAAGGAATGGCACGGGCAGTCGGGCAGCAGTGCCGAACCGGTCCGCCGGGAGGACTGCGGCCTCGACGAGGGCACGCTCGGCGAGCTGTTGGCGATGGGCATGGTCAGTCAGGATCCGGCCGCACCCGAGCACGTGTCCGCCGTCGACCCCGGCGTGGTCGAGGCCCGGCTCGGAGCCCTGCTGCGGTCCACCGCCCTGACCATGCTGGACGAGGCGCGCAGCCTGACCGACCTGCTGCAGCCCCTGATCGCCGAGTCGCGCAAGGGCCCGCGCCCGCAGGACGGCGAGCCCATCGTCCGTATCGAGGGCAAGGCCGCGATCAGCGCGATCGTCAACGAGTCGGTGCAGCAGGCCACCAAGGAGCTGTTCACCGCGCAGCCCGGCGGCGGGCGTCCCAAGGACACGCTGGAGAAGGTGCGGATGCAGACGGCCGAGCTGCTCGACCGCGGTGTGGAGGTCCGCACGCTGTACCAGCACACGGCCTGGCACGACAGCCCGACCCGGCAGTACGTGGCCGACATGACCGCGCTCGGCGCGCAGGTGCGCACCATGGACGAGCTGTTCGACCGGCTCATCGTCATCGACCGCAGCGTGGCGTTCATCCCGGCCGACAACGAACGCGACCAGGCGGTGATCATCCGGGAGCCGGCCGTCGTACGGTTCCTGGTGGGCGTGTTCGAGCGCAACTGGCTGCGGGCGAAGCC
>NZ_JBEXSH010000404.1:0-7881 GCF_040613555.1 Streptomyces sp. NPDC006265 | reverse complement strand
CGGCCGCACACCGAGCGCGGCAACCGGGTGAACAACTGCACACGGGGTCAAAAGTCACCGACCCCAAAGGGGTCCAGGTTCAGAGACCGCCGACACTCGGTGATGGCTGCATCAGCGGCCACCCTCGCAGCACCGGCTACTACCTGAGGATCGCGTGCGCGAACTCATGGCCTGGCCTGATCGACGCCTGCGAGATCGCGATGCGCACCATCAACCCGACCGGGTGCGCCTTCCGCACGCAAGCTCAGGGATACGTCTCGGTGGTCAGCTACAGCAGGCACTGGCCGCACCTCTTCCCCCAGCATGGCCCCGGCGTGAAACACGAACGCCGGATCACCCTCGAACCCTGGCAACAGGCCATCGTCGACGCCCACCCCTGGGAGTTCATCCGCGGACTCATTCACTCCGACGGCTGCCGGATCACTAACTGGACGACGCGGATGGTCGGCGGTGAGCGGAAGCGCTACGAATATCCGCGGTACTTCTTCACCAACCTCTCGGCCGACATCATCCGGCTCTTCACCAGAGCCCTCGACCAGGTGGGCGTGGACTGGAAGCAGGCGAACGCACGCAACATCTCCGTCGCCCGCAAAGCCTCCGTAGCCTTCATGGACGCCCACGTAGGCCCCAAATACTGACGGCGCCCTACTTCGGGCTGTCGTCCTCTCCGATGTGGTGGACTCGGACCATGTTCGTCGAGCCCGAGACGCCGGGCGGGGAGCCGGCCGTGATGACGACCGTGTCGCCCTTGGCGCAGCGGCCGTAGCGGAGGAGCAGTTCGTCGACCTGGTCGACCATCGCGTCGGTCGAACCGACCTCCGGTACCAGGAACGTCTCCACGCCCCACGTCAGGGCGAGCTGGGAGCGCGTGGCCTGGTCGGGGGTGAAGGCGAGGAGGGGGATCGGGGAGCGGTAGCGGGAGAGGCGGCGGGCGGTGTCGCCCGACTGGGTGAAGGCGACGAGGAACTTCGCGCCGAGGAAGTCGCCGATTTCGGCCGCCGCTCGGGCGACCGCACCGCCCTGGGTGCGGGGTTTGTTGCGTTCGGTCAGAGGCGGGAGGCCCTTCGCCAGGATGTCCTCCTCGGCCGCTTCGACGATGCGGGCCATCGTGCGGACGGTTTCGACGGGGTGCTTGCCGACGCTCGTCTCGCCGGACAGCATCACCGCGTCGGTGCCGTCGATGACGGCGTTGGCGACGTCGGAGGCCTCGGCCCGGGTGGGCCTGGCGCTGTCGATCATCGAGTCGAGCATCTGGGTGGCGACGATGACCGGTTTGGCGTTGCGCTTGGCGAGTTTGATGGCGCGCTTCTGGACGATCGGGACGTGTTCCAGGGGCATTTCGACGCCGAGGTCTCCGCGGGCGACCATGATGCCGTCGAAGGCGGCGACGATGTCGTCGATGGTGTCGACGGCCTGGGGTTTTTCGATTTTGGCGATGACGGGGAGGCGGCGGTCTTCCTCGTCCATGATGCGGTGGACGTCCTGGATGTCGCGGCCGGAGCGGACGAAGGAGAGGGCGATGGCGTCGAAGCCGGTGCGCAGGGCCCAGCGGAGGTCGTCCTCGTCCTTTTTGGAGAGGGTGGGGACGGAGACGGCGGCGCCGGGGAGGTTGAGGCCTTTGTGGTCGGAGATCACTCCGCCTTCGAGGACGGTGGTGTGGACGCGGGGGCCGTCGACGGCGGTGACTTCGAGGCAGACTTTGCCGTCGTCGATGAGGATGCGTTCGCCGGTGGTGACGTCGGTGGCGAGGCCGGCGTAGGTGGTGCCGCACATCTGGCCGTCGCCTTCGGTGCCTTCTTCGACGGTGATGGTGAAGGTGTCGCCGCGTTCGAGGAGTACGGGGCCTTCGGTGAAGTGGCCGAGTCTGATTTTCGGGCCTTGGAGGTCGGCGAGGAGGCCGACGCTGCGGCCGGTCTCGTCGGCGGCTTTGCGGACCCGGTGGTAGCGCTCCTCGTGTTCGGCGTGGCCGCCGTGGCTGAGGTTGAGGCGGGCTACGTCCATTCCGGCGTCGACCAGGTGTTTGATCTGGTCGTACGAGTCGGTGGCGGGTCCCAGGGTGCAGACGATTTTTGCTCGGCGCATGGATCGAGCCTATGAGTTACCGACTGGTAGTGAATTGGTCGAGGGTGACCGCTCAACAGACTTTGCGTGAAGCGTTATTGACAAGTGTTGAATTGCGGCGGGGTGCTCCGATGAGCACTCGAGGAATTCGGTCCGATTTTCGAAAGAATCCCGTGCGCGTGCCTACAGCTGCGGCGGCACCATGGTGAAGCGGGCGTTGATCTGGGCGTGGACGCGTTGACGCTGGGGTTCGAGGTCGAGGGGGGCGGGGGTGTCCTCGGCGGCGCCGGCGAAGGCGGCGGAGCGCATGCGGCCGGGGGCCTGGGGGTGGGCCGGCGGGGTGCTCTCGGCGCCGATGTCGGCGAGTTCGACGAGGGCGGAGAGGCTGGTGCCGAGCGCTTCGGCGTACTCGCGGGCGCGTTGGACGGCTTCGTGTACGGCTTTCTTCCGGGCTTCGCGGTGGGCGGGTGAGTCGGGGCGCAGGGCCCACCAGGGGCCGTCGACGCGGGTGAGTTCGAGGTCGGCGAGGCGGGTGGTGAGTTCGCCGAGGGCGGTGAAGTCGGTGAGTTCGGCGGTGACGCGGACGCTGCCGTGGTAGGTGCGGACGCGTTCGCCGCGGCCGTGTTTGGTGAGTTCGGGTGTGATGGAGAAGGCGCCGGTCTCCAGGCGTTCGACGGCGTCGCCGTAGGACTTGACGAGGTCGAGGATGCCGGCGTTGCGGCGGGTGAGGTCGTCGAGGGCGGAGCGGCGGTCGCGGCCGCGGGCGGCGACGGTGATGCCGATACGGGCGATCTCGGGGTCGACTTCGAGGCGGGCTTCGCCGCGGACGGCGATGCGGGGGGCCTCGGGTGTGCCGTAGGGGACGGCGGGCTGTGAGGCGTCTGGGGTGGCCGCGGTCATACGCCCCACTCTGTCATGTCTGGGCTGGTTGGCGGCCGGGGATCGGGGGGACGAGTCATCAGATCGCAACCTGCCGGGTCTGTTGCGGCCGGTCGTGGGCGGGTCAGAATCTACGCGCGTCATCTACGCGCGTCGTTCACAGATTCCGCAGGGGAGCCCGTCATGCCGTTGAACCGCCGGAAGTTCCTGGAGAAGTCCGCCGTGACCGGGGCGGGGGTGGCGCTGGCCGGTGCGGTCTCAGCGCCGGGTGCGCAGGCGGCCGAGGCGAAGCGGGGTGCCAGGCGGTACGCGTTCACGGTGCTGGGGACGACGGACCTGCACGGCAACGTCTTCAACTGGGACTACTTCACGGACAAGGAGTTCGACGACAAGGATCACAACGACGTCGGTCTGGCGAAGGTCTCGACGCTGGTGAACCGGGTCCGTGCGGAGAAGGGCCGCCGCAACACGCTGCTGATCGACGCGGGTGACACCATTCAGGGCACGCAGCTGTCGTACTACTACGCCAAGGTGGACCCGATCACGGCCGAGGGCGGCCCGGTGCACCCGATGGCGCAGGCGATGAACGCCATGGGCTACGACGCGGCGGCGCTCGGCAACCACGAGTTCAACTACGGCATCCCGGTGCTGCGCAAGTTCGAGCAGCAGTGTGATTTCCCGCTGCTGGGCGCGAACGCGCTGGACGCGAAGACGCTGCGGCCGGCGTTCGCGCCGTACAGCATGCACCGGCTGCGCACGCCGCACGGGCGGGACGTGAAGGTGGCGGTGCTGGGGCTGACCAACCCGGGCATCGCGATCTGGGACAAGGCGAACGTGCAGGGGAAGATGACGTTCCCGGGTCTGGAGGAGCAGGCGGCGAAGTGGGTGCCGAAGCTGCGGTCGATGGGCGCGGACGTGGTCATCGTGTCGGCGCACAGCGGTTCGTCGGGGACGTCGTCCTACGGTGACCAGCTGCCGTACATCGAGAACGCGGCAGCTCTGGTGGCCGAGCAGGTGCCGGGTATCGACGCGATCCTGGTCGGGCACGCGCACACGGAGATCCCCGAGTACTTCGTCACGAACAAGGAGACGGGGAAGCAGGTCGTGTTGTCGGAGCCGCTGAAGTGGGGCCAGCGGCTGACGCTGTTCGACTTCGAGCTGGTCTTCGAGAGGGGCTGCTGGAAGGTCGAGAAGGTGGGCGCGAAGGTCCTGAACTCCAACACGGTGGAGGAGGACTCGAAGATCACGAAGCTGCTCGTGGACGAGCACGAGAAGGTCGTGGCGTACGTCAACCAGGTCATCGGCACCAACGCGGCGGAGATGACGTCGGCCGAGGCGCCGTACAAGGACGTGGCGATCATCGATCTGATCAACCACATCCAGGCCGACACGGTGAAGCAGGCGCTGGGGGGCACGGAGCACGCGTCGCTGCCGGTGCTGTCGCAGGCGGCGTGTTTCTCGCGCAGTGCCCGGATCCCGGCGGGTCAGGTGACGATCCGGGACGTGGCGGGTCTGTACGTCTTCGAGAACACGCTGGAGGCGCGTCTGATGACGGGTGCGCAGATGAAGGCGTACCTGGAGTTCTCGGCGAACTACTTCGTGCAGACGGCGCCGGACGCGGCGGTGGATCCGGCGAAGCTGACGAACGCGAACGGCACGCCGGACTACAACTACGACGTGGTGAGCGGTCTGACGTACGAGATCGACATCGCGAAGCCGGCCGGGGCGCGGGTGACGGACGTGCGGTTCGAGGGGCAGCCGCTCGCGGACGACGCGAAGTTCGTGTTCGCGGTGAACAACTACCGGGCCAACGGCGGCGGCAACTTCCCGCATGTCGCCGCGGCCCAGTTGCTGTGGTCGAACTCGGACGAGATCCGCAACACCATGATCGCCTGGGTGAAGGCGAAGGGGTCGATCGATCCGGCCGCGTTCGCGGGGGTCGACTGGAAGCTCACCCGTAACGGCACGCCCGTCTTCTGATCCGCGTGCTTCGTCACCTTCGGTCGTCGACCAGCGGGGTCAGTGCCGGTGCCTCGCGGGGCGTCGGGACGTGCCGGCGCTGGGTGAGGCCGAAGGTGGTGAAGGCGGTGCGGCTCGGGAGCGGGTAGGCCTCCCTGCCCGTGTGGGAGTTGAGGATGATCGCGCTGCGCCAGGCGGCGAGGCCGAGGTCGGGGGCGCCGACGCCGTGGGTGTGGGTCTCGGCGTTCTGGACGTACACGGTGCCGGTGACGGACGGGTCGAGGACGAGCCGGTGGTCCTCGTCGATGCGGGGCCGCTCCTGGTTGTCGCGGCACATGTAGGGGTCGAGGCCGGCGAGGATGCGGTCGAGGGGGCGCTCGCGGTAGCCGGTGGCGAGGACGACGGCGTCGGTGGTGAGGCGGGAGCGGCTGTCCTGGAGGGTGTGTTCCAGATGCAGTTCGACTTTGGTCGTGGCGACCCGGCCGGCGGTGCGGACGCGGACGCCGGGGGTGAGGACTGCGTCGGGCCAGCCGCCGTGCAGGGTGCGGCGGTAGAGCTCGTCGTGCACGGCGGCGATGGTGGCGGCGTCGATGCCCTTGTGCAGTTGCCACTGGCCGTCGACGAGCCGGTCACGGGTGGATTCGGGCAGGGCGTGGAAGTAGCGGGTGTGGTCGGGGGTGAAGTGCTCCAGGCCGAGCTTGGAGTACTCCATGGGGGCGAAGGCCTCCGTGCGGCCCAGCCAGTGCAGTTTCTCGTGTCCGGCGGGCCTGTTGCGGAGCAGGTCGAGGAAGATCTCGGCGCCGGACTGTCCGATGCCCACGACGGTGACGTGCTCGGCGGCGAGGAGTGCGGCGCGGTGGTCGAGGTAGTCGGCTGCGTGTACGACGGGTACGCCGGGTGCGTCGACGAGGGGCTTGAGGGCGTCGGGGACGTGGGGCTCGGTGCCGATGCCGAGGACGACGTTGCGCGAGTAGGTCCGGCCGAGGGCCTCGGCTTCGCCGTCGGTGTCGAGCTGGGTGAAGTCGACCTCGAAGGCGTCGCGTTCGGGGTTCCAGCGGACGGCGTCGACCTGGTGGCCGAAGTGCAGGCCGGGGAGGTTCTCGCAGACCCAGCGGCAGTAGGCGTCGTATTCGGTGCGCTGGATGTGGAAGCGCTCGGCGAAGTAGAAGGGGAACAGCCGCTCGCGGGACCTGAGGTAGTTGAGGAAGGTCCAGGGGCTGGTGGGGTCGGCGAGGGACACCAGGTCGGCGAGGAACGGCACTTGGATGGTGGCGCCTTCGATGAGCAGGCCGGGGTGCCAGCCGAAGGCGGGGCGCTGGTCGTAGAAGACGGTGTCGAGGTCATCGAGCGGGTGGGCGAGCGCGGCGAGGGAGAGGTTGGCGGGGCCGATGCCGATGCCGACGAGGTCGCGGGGGGCGTCGGGTTCGGGGGTCGGGGCGGGGTTCATCGGGGGGCGTGTCCTTCCACGAGGGTGGCTCGGCTCGCTGCCGCGAGGTGCAGCAGGGCGGCCAGGTCGTCGGGCCCGGTGGCGGGGTTGAGGAGGGTGGCCTTGAGCCAGAGCCGGCCGTCGAGGCGGGCGCGGCCGAGGACGGCGGAGCCGTCGGTGAGCAGTGCGCGGCGTACGGCGGCCACGGTGGTGTCGGTGGCGCCGGTGGGGCGGAACAGGACGGTACTGATGACGGGCGGGGCGTGCAGTTCGAAGCCGGGGTGTTCGTCGACGAGGGCGGCGAACTGCCGGGCGTGGGCGCAGACCTGGTCGACGAGCGCGCCGAGGCCGCTGCGTCCGAGGGTTTTGAGGGTGACGGCGAGTTTGAGGACGTCGGGGCGGCGGGTGGTGCGCAGGGACCGGCCGAGGAGGTCGGGCAGGCCGGCGTCGGTGTCGTCGTCCGCGTTGAGGTAGTCGGCGCGTTGCCGCAGGGCGGTGAGGTCGCGGGTGTCCCGGACGGCGAGGAGGCCCGCGGCGACCGGCTGCCAGCCGAGTTTGTGCAGGTCGAGGGTGACGGTGTGGGCGGCGTCGAGGCCGGTGAGCCGGGTGCGGTGCCGGTCGCTGAAGAGGAGGCCGCCGCCGTAGGCGGCGTCCACATGCAGCCGGGCGCCGTGGGCCGCGCAGTGGGCGGCGATCTCGGGCAGGGGGTCGATGAGTCCGGCGTCGGTGGTGCCGGCGGTGGCGGCGACGAGCAGCGGGCCTCTCAGGCGGGTGAGGGTGTCGTCGAGCGCGTCGGGGTCGAGCGTTCCGCGCGGGGCGGGTACGACGACGGGTTCGGGCAGTCCGAGCAGCCAGGCGGCGCGGGGCAGCGAGTGGTGGGCGTTGGCCCCGCACACGAGCCGTACGGATCCGCCGTGGGCCTCGCGGGCGAGGAGCAGGGCGAGCTGGTTGGATTCGGTGCCGCCGGTGGTGACGAGGGAGTCGGGGGTGCCGGTTGCGTGGATCTCGCGGGCCAGTGCTCCGGCGACCAGCCTCTCCAGTTCGGATGCCCCCGGCGCCTGGTCCCAGGAGTCCATCGACGGGTTGAGGGCGGAGGCGGCGAGGTCGGCGGCCACGGCGACGGCGAGCGGGGGGCAGTGGAGGTGGGCGGCGCACAGGGGGTGGGCGGGGTCGGCGGCTGTCTCGGCGAAGGCGTGGACCAGGGTGCGGACGGCGTGCGGGTCGCCGCGGTCGGGGAGGACGTCTCCGACCGCCTTCCGGGTCCGGGCCGCGACGGCCTCCGGGCCGCCCGCCGGCAGGGGTCCGCCTCGTGCCCGGGCGCCGGTGTCCAGCGCTTCGATGACGGTCTCGAGCAACGGCCGCAGGGCGTGGGAGCCTTCGTGGCCTGAGACGAGGGGCGGCGTGCTCATGGGGCTGACCTCCGGGGCGCGGGGCGGCGCGCCCCGGGGATCTCAACGAGACGGCACCGGCAAGGGGACGAGCGAGATCTTTGCCACAAGGAAGTCCGTCGGCACCGATTTCAAGCAGTACGACATCTTCGGCTGAAACCGCAGGTG
>NZ_JBEXSH010000403.1:0-7885 GCF_040613555.1 Streptomyces sp. NPDC006265 | reverse complement strand
GGGCGCTGCGAGGCGTCCCGGCCCGTCGCCGTGTTCAGGCCGTTGTGATGCCCAGGGAGCGCTTCAGGAAGTCGACCTGGAGCAGGAGCAGGTTCTCGGCGACCTGTTCCTGCGGGGTGATGTGGGTGACGCCGGACAGCGGCAGCACCTCGTGGGGGCGGCCGGCGGCCAGCAGGGCCGAGGACAGGCGCAGGGCGTGGGCGACCACGACGTTGTCGTCGGCGAGGCCGTGCACGATCATCAGCGGGCGGTGCGGCTCGGCGGGGGAGGACAGTCCCTCGGCGGTGACCAGGGAGCTCTTGGCGTACGACTCCGGGTGCTCCGCGGGCGTGCCCAGGTAGCGCTCCGTGTAATGGGTGTCGTACAGGCTCCAGTCGGTCACGGGCGCGCCCGCGATGCCCGCGTGGAAGACATCCGGGCGGCGCAGCACCGCCAGGCCCGCCAGCCAGCCGCCGTAGGACCAGCCGCGGATCGCCACCCGGGACAGGTCCAGGGGGTGGCGCTTCGCGAGGTCCTCCAGGGCGTCCACCTGGTCGTCCAGCGACAGCGTGAAGTCGTGGTGGATCGCCTTCTCCCAGGCGGGGGAGCGGCCCGGGGTGCCGCGGCCGTCCGCGACCACGACCGCGAAGCCCTGGTCCGCGAACCACTGCGACGTGAGGTGGGCGTTGTGCGCGGCGACCACCCGCTGGCCGTGGGGACCGCCGTAGGGGTCCATGAGCACCGGCAGAGGGGTGTCACCGTCGTAGTCCCGAGGCATAAGCACGGCGCACGGGACACGGCGTGCGCCCCCCTCGGTGAGCGTCACACGGGGGGACATACCAGGATCTTCGGCGTACGAGGGGACAGTCCTGGTCGGTTTTCCGTCGCGCAGGACACGCACCTGTGAACCTGGCCCGTTCAGTGTCGCCGAGACCAGGACCGTCACCTCCCCGGCCCGCACGGCCGCGTGCACACCCGGCTCCTGCGACACCCGCTCCACGCCCAGCTCGTTCACCCGGTACACGTGCACCTGGCCCGTCTCCGCCTCCCCGGCGGCCTCCGCACCCGCCGACGCCGAGACCAGCACGTCGTGCGCGGAGACGTCCAGCACGGCCCGGACGTGCAACTGCGCTCCCGTGAGCGGCCGTTCCCCGACCGCCAGCACTCGCGCACCGCCCTCGTCCGCGATCCGCACCAACTGGCCCGACGGGCTCCAGCACGGCACTCCGGGGAAAAGATCAAGCCATGTTCGATCTTCGTCGGCGTGCACCATCCGAGTCGCGCCGGTATCCGGATCCACGGCCAGGATCAGCTGACTGCGCTGGTCGCGCGCCTGTACGAGCAGCAGTGGCGCCCCGGCCGCTGACCAGTGGACATGCGCCAGATAGGGGTAGCGCGCCCGGTCCCAGGCGACCTCCGTGCGCGGCCCGTCCAGCCCGATCACGAACAGCCGCACCTCCGCGTTGCCCGTGCCCGCCGCCGGATACGGCACCCGCTGCGGCTCCCGTTCCGGATGCGCGGGGTCGGCGATCCACCAGCGTCGCACCGGCGTGTCGTCCACGCGCGCCATGAGCAGCCGGTCCGACTCCGGAGCCCACCAGAAGCCCCGGGAGCGTCCCATCTCCTCGGCCGCGATGAACTCGGCCAGTCCGTATGAGACATTCTCCGACTCCGGCTCGGCGAGCGCCCGGTCGCCCTCCCCCTCGGCGTCCACCACCCGCAGGGCCCCCTGCGTGACATACGCCACGTGCCGCCCGTCGGGCGACGGACGCGGGTCGATCACCGGCCCCGGCGCGGGCAGTTCACGCGCCGTCCCGGCCCTCAGCTCGGCTGCGAAAAGCCGCCCTGACAAGGCAAAAGAGGCCAGCTCGACGGCCGTGTCGGTGGCGTACCCGACGATGCCGGCCCCGCCCTCGCGACTGCGCTCGCGCCGCGCCCGTTCCTCGGGTGACAGGTCCTCCGAGGCACCGCCCAGCAGGGCGCGCGGGTCGGCGGCCACGCGCTCCCCGCCCTCCTCCGTGTCGAGGACCCAGAGCGAATTCGCCCGGTCCGTACCGGAACCGGAGCGCAGGAACACGACACGCGAACCGTCGGGCGCCACGGTGAACGAACGCGGCGCGCCGAGCGTGAAGCGCTGAGTACGGGCGTGCCGTCGAGGGAAGGAGTGAGGCTCGGTCGTCATGCCCTGACCATATTGGCCATGCGCCCCCTTGTGCGGCCGTGCGCCGATCGATGCGCGCAGCGGGATAGTTATGATCAATGTCGCATAGTGGGTATGAACCTGCTGGCTGCTGTACGGATTTGATGCCCCCATAGTTCGACCCCCCGCGCCCTCGTGGATCTTTGGAGGTGAACCGCCGTGGCACTCTCGATTTCGGCGGTGGTGCTGCTGGCGATCATCGTCTTCCTGCTCATCAAGAAGTCGGGACTGAAGGCGGGGCATGCGATCGTCTGCATGCTGCTCGGCTTCTACCTCGCCTCCTCGACGGTCGCTCCCACGATCAGCGAGCTGACGACGAACATCGCGGGCATGATCGGCAGCATCAAGTTCTGAGCGTCGCGCGTTCAGGCCCGGACCGAAGGGCGATCCGGGCCTGAGCAGAGGAGCCGCCGGATCAGCCCTCGACCGCGTACGGCACGAAGCCGGCCCACGCGGCGGGGGTGAAGGCCAGCCGGGGGCCCTCGACGTTCTTGGAGTCACGGACGTGGACGGTGCCGGGTGTTGTGGCGACCTCCACGCAGGAGTCGCCTTCGTTGCCGTCGCTGTAACTGCTCTTGAACCAGGTCAGGCCCGAAGCGTTCTGGTTGGAGACCTTGCGGCTCATGTTTCCCCCAACAGTTCTTCGATGAAGGCCAGTGACTCCCGAGGCGGGAGGGCCTGCGCTCGGATCGTGCCATACCTCAGTTCGACGACGCGGAGCTGTCGGGCGTCCGAGATGGGGCGGCCGTTGAACACGCCCTCGCAGCGGGCCACTGCTGAACCGTCCTCGAACTTCAGCAATTCGATCTTTCCGTCCAGGCCGGGATGCACCTCACAGCGGGTCGGCATCACCTGAAGCGTCACGCATCGCAGACTGCCCACCTCGAGCAGGTGCTCCAGCTGCGCGCGCCACACCATTGTGCCTCCGAGCGGACGCCGCAGCGGAGCCTCCTCCAGGACGAAACTGAGGGTGGGCGCGGGGTCCTTCTGGAAGATGGATTGCCGGGCCAGGCGGGCAGCCACCATCCGCTCGATCTCGTCCTGAGAGTAGGCCGGTTGCCGGGACTCGAAGACCGCCCTCGCGTGGTCGGCCGTCTGAAGAAGCCCACTGATGCTGTGGCAGACGTACAGGCCGATCTCCACGGCCCGCCCCTCCATCTGTGCAAGGTCCCGCACCTTCTTGGGATACCGGACCCTCTTCACGTCCTCCTTCATCGCCGCGATGAGTCCACCGGCGTCCAGCACCTCGTCCGCCGTGTCCAGATACTCGGGCCGGGGGATCCGCTTGCCGCTCTCGATCTTGTAGACGAGGTCCTCGCCGTATCCGACCGCCACCGCGAACTCGCCGGCCCGCAGCCCCGCCGCCTCCCGGCGGAGCCTCAACTGCCGCCCCACCGTGGCCACCACCGCGAGCGCCCAGTCGTCGTCCGGGTCGACCTCCCAGCCCGGCTCGTCAGCCTGCTCCGCCTCGGTCCTGACCCGCACCGCCTCGCCGTTCACCGCCATGCGCGCTCCTCCGTAGTGCCGCGTCGTACCGTCCCGCCCCGTCCGTGGGAGCCCGTGTCGACAGTCCGGCCAGTACCGAACAAGCCTTGGGTGGTAGCTCTACGTAGCGGGGCAATCACAACACGGTAGGCCGGGTCGGCCACGCTGAGTGACGTGAATCCGGAAACTGCCCAGACCAGGCCCCAACCCGACCGCAGCGTCCGCAACTTCAGCATGCTGCCGTCCTCCACAGCACGCGGCTTCACGCCACCGGAACCCGCACCCTCGCGCTCCGGTGCCGTCGGCGGCTGAAAGACAAAGGACTCCGGGGAAAGCACCCTGCCAAGCCCCACCCCTCCTGCTTGTGGCTCACGCTCACTCGGGCGGGTGAACATCCCCGGACCCGCTGGATTTCGCGACCCCACAGGCCGCACGCTCAGCGCAACGCACCACCACAACCGCAGACATGAAACGGCCCCCGCCGGGACGGCAATCCCAGTGCGAGGGCCTGACCACCGAGGAAGAGGAAGCTTCCCGATGGGTACCCAGAACCCTAGCGCGCCCCCGCGCGCCCAGGTCCGTATCGCGGGCAACAAGCACACGAACCGGCGGCCCGGCGCGACTCACCGCACCGGCGGGCTCCAGCACGACAACACCCGTCACACCACCCGCTTCACCGTGATCGGCAATCACCTGGCCCAGCACAGGGAGCTCTCGCTCCTCGCCATCGGGCTCGGCACGCACCTCCAGTCATTGCCCAAGGGCGCCCCGGCCGACATCAAGACCCTCGTCGCCCGGTTCCCCGAGGGAGCCACCCGGATCGCCGCCGCCCTGCGCGAACTGGAGGCCCACGGCTACCTGCGCCGCGAACGCGTCCGCACGCCCACCGGCCGCATCGTCACGCGCACCACCTCGTGCAATCAGCCGGCGGCGGCCCGCCACCCCACCGAGGCGACCCGAGGGGGCACGGAATCGAAACCTCGGGATGCCTGCGAGGAGCGCGCGTCCCGGGCGAACCGTGAGGCACGAGCACCCCGCAAGCCGCTCCCGGACGTCCCGCGCCCCGCGTGCCACGCCCCCGCGCTCCTCCAGGCCGCCACCGACCTCCTCGCAGACCTCCGCCGCCACGGTCCTTGCCTGCTCCTCTCCGCCGACGACACGGCCCACCTGACCCCCGGTGTCGCCGCCTGGCTGGAACGGGACGTCAGCCCCGCCGCCGTACGCCGCGCCCTGACCGCCGACCTGCCGCCCGAGGGCGTACGACGGCCCGCCGCCTTCCTGGCCCACCGTCTCGCCGCCCAGCTCCCGCCCCCGTCCCCGTTCCGGGCACCGGCCGTCGACCCGCCGTCACCGGTACGACACCCGATGCGGAACTGCGACGGCTGCGACCGCGGGTTCCGCGCTGTCCGTCCCGGCCGCTGCCGCGACTGCCGCTCCGACCTCGAGGAGGCCGCCTAGCATGAACGTGACGATCCTTGCCCCTGGGCACAGACGACGAGGAGCGAGCGCCATGACCATCGCACCCGGCAACGCGCGGCGGGACGGCTCCCATCTGTACCGGGCCATGAGGGATGTCGTGCAGTCGATGGGCGACACCCTCCCCGGGAAGTTCGAAGTCACCAAGGAAGGGATCGTGCACGACATGATGTCGCCGGGGGGCCCGCACGAGGTCACGGCCGCGCACGTCAGCCGCCGTCTGGAGAAGGTCATGCCGGACGAGTTGCTGGCCCACAACGGCACGCCCGACGTGGAAGACGTGCCCGAGGGCATCATGCGGCACCCGGACGTGATGGTGATCGCCTGGGCCGATCTCGACGTCGAAGGCTCCGTCGACCCCCGTACGGTCGTCGCCGCCATCGAGATCGTCTCCCGGTCCAACCCGGAGAACGACTGGGTGGGCAAGATGCGCGACTACCCGCTGCTCGGCATCCCGATCTATGTGATCTTCGACCCCCGTACCGGCAGCGGTGCCGTCTTCACCGACATCCACTCCACCCCGGAGGGCCCCCGCTACGCGGTGCGCAAGAACTTCGTCTACGGCGAGGACGTCACCATCGGTGAGTGGACCATCTCCACGAGCGGCCTGCCGCGCTACCAGGACGACGGGGCGGAAGAGTCGGAGTCGTGAAGGGCGTGATCCGAAATCCGAGGGGGCTGCTCCGGTCACCTCCGGCGTCGAGCACCTGGGCACGGGCGAACAGCGGTCCGGTGCCTCGTAGGCTGGCCCCATGACGGAACTGCCCTCGCGTCGTCTGCTGCTGGTGCACGCGCACCCGGACGACGAGTCGATCAACAACGGCGCGACCATGGCCAGGTACGCGGCCGAGGGTGCCCACGTCACCCTGGTCACCTGCACTCTCGGTGAGCGCGGCGAGGTCATCCCGCCCGAGCTCGCGCACCTGACGGGCGCCGCCCTGGGCCAACACCGCCGTCGTGAGCTCAGCGCCGCCATGGCCGAGCTCGGCGTCCGGGACTTCCGCCTGCTCGGCGGCGCCGGCCGCTACAGCGACTCCGGGATGATGGGCCTGCCCGACAACGACGACCCCGGCTGCTTCTGGCAGGCCGACGTCGACGAGGCCGCCGCACACCTCGTCGAGGTGATCCGCGAGGTCCGCCCCCAGGTGCTCGTCACCTACGACGACCACGGCGGCTACGGCCACCCCGACCACATCCAGGCCCACCGGGTCGCCATGCGCGCCGCGCAACTGTCCGCCGACGCCGGTGTGCCGATCCCCAAGGTCTACTGGAACCGGGTCCCCCGGCCCGTTGTGGAGGAGTCCTTCGCGCGGCTCCGGGAGGACCTGCCCGGCACGCCCTTCGCCAAGGCGGCCGAGGTCGACGACGTCCCGGGTGTCGTGCCCGAGGTGCGCATCACCACCGTGGTCGACGGCACCGCCCACGCCGCCGCCAAGGCCGCCGCGATGCGCGCCCACGCCACCCAGATCACCGTGGCCGAGCCGTACTTCGTGCTGTCCAACGAACTCGCCCAGCCGATCCTCACCACCGAGTACTACGAGCTGGTGCGGGGCGAGCGGGCCTCCGGAGAACCGGAGACGGACCTCTTCGCCGGTGTCGGGGAGGCCTCATGAGCGACCGCACGTCGATGCTCGCCCAGCCGATGCGCCCGCCCACCGCCGGACGCGTCGGCGCCTGCCTCGGCTTCTTCGTGCTCGGCGCCCTGGTGGGCGTGGCCGGGGCCCTGGTGCAGCCCGGGTGGTTCCCGGGCGGGCTGCTGCTCGCCCTGGCCGGTGAGGCCGGGGCCGTCCTGGGTGCTACCCGTGTCCTCCGCGGCCGGGCCGGGGGCGTCGCGGCCGCCGCGGGCTGGATGCTCGCGGTCGTGCTGCTCACCGCCAGCCGTCCCGAGGGCGACTTCCTCTTCGCCGCGGGGAGCGGCTCCTATCTCTTCCTGCTCGGGGGCATCGCCGTGGCTGTGATCTGTGCCACCCTCGCCCCGGGGCGGCAACCGGACGGCGGTCCCGTCCGACTTGCCAAGTGACGTACCACTTCGCCATGACGTGGCCGTGGGGGTCCGGTGTGGGTTTCCATGGCGGTCACGGGATACGGGCGAGAAGTGGCCAGTATGGTGGTGCGCGCCGCCGAGCTGCCCGCGTGAGGTTGTGTCGGGCGGCGGAGCCAACCGGGAGAACCTGCCTTGAGTCGTGAAACTGACACTCCGTCCTCCGGGCCCAACGGGCGCGGTGGAGCCGCCTACCCGTCGGGTACGCCGCCGTACGGGACCCCGACGGTCTCCGACGCCGGTACGGACGCGGGCCGTTCGGCCACGCGGCCGGAGGAACGCAAGACCGAGACCACGCTGACGACCCGGATCCGGATCAACATCCCCGGGTCGCGGCCCATTCCGCCCGTGGTGATGCGCACGCCCGTCACGGAGGCGGAGGGATCGGCCGACACCGACACGCACGGTGAGGCGTCGACGGCGCCGGGCGCCGCCCCGTCCGCGGGCGTTGGCGCGGGCCCGGGCCCGCGCCTGGTCGAGTCTCCCGCCGAGTCCGCGCAGCCGGGCGACGACAAGCCGGCCAGCGACTGGTTCGCGCCCCGCAAGTCCGGCGGGGGCAAGGGCGGTCCGGGCAGTGGCTCCACCAACGGGGCCGGACTGCCGGGCGGTTCGCGTCCGGCGCCGGGCGGCGCCGGTGCGGGCGGTCCCGGTGCCTCCGGCGGGGCGCGGCCGGGTGCCGGGCGGCCCGCTCGTCCTGGAGCAGA